>CAKUJL010000111.1 GCA_934661715.1 uncultured Oscillospiraceae bacterium
CATACAATGTGTTACGTTCTCGCCCTGTTTTGTATGCTGCTCTCCTTTTCTCTGATTGCCTGCCTTGTGGCGGATGCGCAGATTCGGAACGCAGGACTCATTCGCGATGGAGATTTGTCCGTTGCCGCATGGGTTTGCATTGCCCTGATCGTAGGTTCAGCGCTGGCTTCGGCGATTACTTTCTATGCAATCCGAAAAGAACGTGGAGGAAAACATGGAGTGCATCAAGTGTAAAAAAGAAATCCCAGACGGCGCGACTTACTGTTGCTGGTGCGGAAAGAAGCAGGAAGCACAGCCCCGAAAAGCCTTGAAACGTGCAAACGGTACAGGCACGGTTTACAAACTTCAAGGCCGGAGGACGCGCCCGTGGGTAGCCGCAAAGGGCAAAACCATAATCGGATACTTTGATAAAAAAACAGCCGCCCTCGACGCGCTAGCGCGTTTACAAGGGCGGAGTATTGATGAAATATATAACTGGACCTTCAAGCAGGTTTACGAAGCATGGAAGGATGAACACTTCCGCGATATCGGCGCAAAGGGAATAGAGTCTTACGAACGCGCATATGACGTTTTTGAACCATTGCATGACAGAAAATTTCGCGAACTGCGGACCGCTGATTACCAGATTGTCATAGACAAGTACAGCGATAAGTCACACTCGCTACTGTCGAAGTTCAAGCAGCTTGCAACGCAGATGTCCCAATGGGGAATCCGCCAGGAACTCATAACGACAAACTTCGCTTCGTTCATTAAGCTGCCCGAGAACGTGAAGAAAGAAAAAGAGATCTTCTCAGAAGAGGATATACAGAAGCTTGAAGCGGACGGTTCCCAGACAGCCAAACTCACCCTGATGATGGTCTATACCGGTATGCGGATCGGCGAGTTGTTCGGGCTTCGCGCGGAGAACGTATACGAAACCTATGTGATTGGTGGGGAAAAGACAGAAGCGGGCAGGAACCGAATAATCCCTATCCGTTCTGAAGGGCGTAAATATTTCGCAGAATTCAAGGAACGGGCAACGGGCGACCTTCTGATTTCCGGGTACGACGGGCAAAAAGTCATTGCGAATTTTCGCAAACGTGATTATTACCCGCTCTTAGAGCGCCTCAAAATATCCAAGAAGACGCCGCACGCTACACGGCATACCTTCGCAAGCTGGGCAGTGGCGAACAATATTAAGCCTGAACTGCTGCAAAAAATGCTTGGACATGCCGATTATTCTACCACTGCGAACATCTATGAGCACTTCGACATCGATCAACTGATAGATGCAATTGATGCGCCTGTTGCTAACACGTTACTAACAAATCAAAAATCAGGTAAAAAGAAAAAGCCCTGAAACCATTGAGATTTCAGGGCTTTTTTGGTGGAGACTAATGGACTCGAACCATCGACCTCCTGCGTGTGAAGCAGGCGCTCTAACCAGCTGAGCTAAGCCTCCGTGCTGAAGTATTATAGCAGAAAGGGGCGGCAAAAGTCAAGGGCAACTTTTTGCTCCGCGCGGTCCGATGGGCAAATTTCCACGTCTGCCCAAAAGCGGCCGATTTCTGCTTGACGGACAGCGGAAAATGCCGTATACTCTTTCTTGCTGAAAGGGAGTAGTTACAATCGTATGGCCAACAATCGCCCGGCTTGCCGGTGGCCCTGCGCCTGGAGACAGGAACGAGACTTTTTGCACATCACGTGCAGAAGGTCTTCTTTTTTTTGCACCTTTTGCGCAGAATATTGGGAGGAATGCAATATGCCCGCATCACAATCTCTTGTTTTGACCATTGCGCTTTTTGCCCTCGGCGTTCTGCTGATCGTCAAGGGCGGAGACTGGTTCGTTGACGCCGCGACGTGGATGGCCGAGGCTTCGGGCCTGCCGCAGTTTCTGATCGGCGCGACGGTCGTCTCCATGGCAACGACCCTTCCCGAGATCATCGTCTCGACGATGGCCGCCGCGGAAGGAAGCACCGACATGGCAATCGGCAACGCCATCGGCTCCGTCACAGCCAACACAGGCCTCATCATGGCCATTTCGCTCATCTTCATGCCCGTTGCCATCCGGCAGAGCCAGTTCGCCGTGAAGGGCCTTCTGATGGTCCTGAGCACGCTGGTTCTGTGGCTTCTGTGCCGCGACGGCGTTCTGAGCCTTCCCGAAAGCCTTCTCGTGCTGGCGCTTTTCGTGATCTTCATCATCGAAAATATCCGCAGCGCAAAAAAGCTCTCCGCCGAAGAGCACACGGACGTGCCCGCGGCCGTCGACAAGAGCAGAAAGGCGCTTTTCAAAAACCTCGCCCTGTTTGTCCTCGGCGCGGCATGTCTCGTCGTGGGCTCGAACCTGCTCGTTGACAACGGAACAATCCTGGCAAAGCTTCTCGGCGTCTCCGAGCGCATCATCGCCGTCACGATGGTCGCCATCGGCACGTCTCTTCCCGAGCTCGTCACGGCCATCACCGCGATCGTCAAAAAGCAGTCTTCGATGTCCGTCGGCAACATTCTCGGCGCGAACATCATCGATATCACGGTCATCCTGCCGCTGTGCGCGTTCATTTCCGGCGGCGATCTGCGCGTTGCGGCGCAGTCCGTGCGGCAGACGGTCTATCTGGACATGCCCATCTGCGTGCTCGAAACCGCTGTCGCCGTCATCCCGACGATCTTCCGCAAGCGTTTTTCCAAGTGGCAGGGCATCATCATGCTGGCCCTATACATCGCCTACGTGTTCGTGACCGTCAACATCTGATGTTTCAAAAATCCTCGCTGCCGCCAGACGCAGAAGCGTCTGGCGGTCGTTGTCTTCGGGGTGCAGCAGCACATGAGAAAGAAGCGCCCGGAGCGTTTTCCCGACGTCTTTTCCGCAAAGCGCCGGAAAATCCCGGCCCGTGACGGAAAGCGCCTTGAGACTGACGCATTCGCCGCTTTCCAGAATCTCCTCCAGAAGCGCCGTTTGCTTCGTCAGCATCGCGCAGACCCGCGCCGTGTCCCTGCCTTTTTCGGCGAAAAGCGCCTTCAGCGCCTGCCGCGTATAGTGGTCTTTGTAAGCCGCCGCGGCGTCGTTTGCCAGCCGGGTAAGCTTCGCCGGAAGCCGGAACTGCTCGAGCGATACCTCCGGCAGCAGCACCTTCGCCATCGCCCAGCGAGCCTCCAAAGCCGCCGGCACATCGCGCAGCGCCCCCAGATCACAGTCCCCTTCCGCGCCGCACGCGGAAAGCAGGCCGAGAGAGAGCATCGTCCCGAGCGTTTCCGGGTGCGATGATAAGAGCGTCTTTTCCGCCTCTTCGCGCACGCGCTCTTTTGAAAGCGTCCGGCAGAGGCCGGCGTTTCGCCCGATGGCCGCGAAGGTCTCTTCTTCGATCTGAAAGCCCAGCTGCGCGGAAAACCGAAGTGCCCGCAGCATCCGCAGCGCGTCCTCCTGAAAGCGCTTGTCCGGGTCGCCGACGCAGCGGATGATTTTTTTCGCCAGATCCGCTTTTCCGCCGAAAAGATCGGTAATTTCGCCCGTTTCGTCCATCGCCATCGCGTTGATCGTAAAATCCCGGCGCGAGAGGTCTTCTTCGAGGTTCGGCACAAATGAGACGCTGTCTGGGTGCCGTCCGTCGTGGTATCGCCCATCGCGGCGGAAGGTCGTGATCTCGGCCTTCGCATCGCCGTCTAACACCGTGACCGTGCCGTGTCGGATCCCCGTGGGAATACAGTGCGGAAAGAGCTGCATGATCTCGTCGGGAAGCGCCGCAGTCGTGATGTCCCAGTCGTGAATCTCCCGGCCAAGTAGCGTGTCGCGCACGCAGCCGCCGACAAAGTAGGCCGCATACCCTGCCTGATTCAATTGTCTGAGCATCGCAAGGGGTCTTTTCATCTGCACGCGCACCTTTCTCCGGTATTTTTCGCTTGTATTGTGGGCAAGTATATTATATAATAGACTGGTTCAACAAAAAGCCGCAGTCCAAACATATTCCTTTTCTATCATAGAAACCCGCGCGGCACTTTGCAAGCAAAATCTTTGCGTTTTGGAGGCATCCGTATGCAGAACGCTTCGTTCCAGATTCAAGACTATCTAAAACCCGGCAAGCACGCCCATCTGGTCGGCATCGGCGGCGTTTCGATGCGCCCGCTGGGGCTGGTCCTTCGCAGCATGGGCATGAACATTTCGGGCTCTGACATGAACGCGTCCGTTTCGACCGACGAGCTCATCTCCAAGGGCATCCACGTCGCCATCGGCCACCGGGCCGAAAACATCGAGGGCGCGGACTGCGTCATCCGCACGGCGGCGGCCAACAACGATAACCCCGAAATTGCCGCCGCACGCGCCGTGGGCATCCCGATTTTTGAGCGGGCGCAGGCGTGGGGCCATATCATGCGGGCCTACAAAAACGCCGTCTGCGTCTCCGGCACGCACGGCAAGACCACCACGACCTCCATGCTCACGCACATCTTCATGGAGGCCGGACGCGACCCGACGGTCATGATCGGTGGCTCTCTTCCCC
This sequence comes from uncultured Oscillospiraceae bacterium, assembly GCA_934661715.1. Lineage (GTDB taxonomy): Bacteria > Bacillota > Clostridia > Oscillospirales > Oscillospiraceae > CAG-170. The sequence continues at coordinate 4,467 of CAKUJL010000111.1, forward strand.
TTCTCGGCGCGGGACACCGCGTAGGAAAGGGCGACACGATCATTTTAGAGAGCTGCGAATACTGCAATTCCTTTTTGAACTTCTTCCCGACGACGGCGGTCATTCTGGACATTGACGCCGACCATCTGGACTTTTTCAAGGATTTAGACGATATCAAAGCCTCGTTCCGGAAGTTTGCCTCCCTCGTCCCCGAGGGCGGGCTGATCGTTGCAAACGGCGACGACAAGAACACCTTGGACGCCTTGCAGGGCCTGGGCGCCGTTACCTTCGGCATGGCGGAGACGAACGATGTCTACGGCAAAAACTTCAGCGCGGACTTCCGCGAATTTGACGTGTACTGCGCGGGCTCTTTTTACTGCCATTTGAAGCTCGGCGTTCTGGGCCGGCACAACGCGATGAACGCGCTGGCCGCGTGCGCCGTGGCGTGGAAATTCTCGATTCCGGGCGAAGCGGCCGCAAAGGCGCTTTCCACCTTCCGCGGCGCAGGCAGAAGACTCGAGTACAAGGGCAGCTTCCACGGCGCGGACGTGTACGACGATTATTCCCACCATCCGGCAGAGCTCCACGCCCTTCTGAGCGCGGTGCGTCTGATGGGCTACAAGCGCGTCGTCTGCGCGTTCCAGCCGCACACGTACTCCAGAACAAAGGCGCTGTTTTCCGACTTCGTGCGGGAGCTGTCCGCCGCGGACCTCGCCGTTCTGACGGACATTTACGCCGCGCGGGAATCCAACACCATCGGCATCAGCTCCAAGGACCTGGCCGACCAGATCCCCGGCAGCGTCTACTGCCCCGGCCTTCCCCAGCTGACCGACTATCTCGCCTCCATCGCAGCCCCCGGCGATATCATCCTGACCGTCGGCGCCGGCGATATCTATAAGGCAGGAGAGAAGCTGCTGACTTTGCACTGATTTTCCCACACCCCTGTAGGGGCGGACGACTCTGTCCGCCCGTTGGCAGTACGATTTCGCCG
>CAKUJL010000112.1 GCA_934661715.1 uncultured Oscillospiraceae bacterium
GTTTACAGATGTAAACCCGGATATTTTGATCGCCGACTCCATCCAGACGCTCTTTTCCCCCGACAACACCTCCGCGCCGGGCTCTGTGTCGCAGGTCAAGGACTGCACGATGCGGCTGATGCACCTGGCGAAGAGCACGGGCGCGAGCGTTTTCGTCGTGGGCCATGTCAACAAGGAGGGCGCGATCGCGGGGCCGAAGGTTTTAGAGCACATGGTCGACTGCGTGTTGTACTTTGAAGGCGAACAGGCGATGGGCTACCGCATTTTACGCGCGGCCAAGAACCGTTTCGGCTCGACAAATGAGATCGGCGTCTTCGAGATGGACGAGGAGGGGCTGCGCGAGGTGCCGAACCCGTCGGAAATGCTCCTTTCCGGAAGGCCGCTGAACGCGCCCGGAACGTGCGTGGCCTGCGCGATGGAAGGCACGCGCCCGGTGCTTGCCGAGGTGCAGGTGTTAGTCAGCCGGACAAGCTTCAATGTCCCGCGCCGGACGAGCAACGGCTTTGACTTTAACCGCGCGAATCTGCTGCTGGCCGTCACGGAAAAGCGCGGCGGGCAGAATATTTCGATGTGCGACGCGTATGTGAACGTCATCGGCGGGCTGTATCTCGACGAACCCGCGGCGGACCTGGCCTTAGTCCTGGCGGTTGCGTCCAGCCACCGCGACACGCCGATCGACGCCAAAACGCTTGCCATCGGCGAGGTCGGCCTCACGGGAGAGGTGCGGTCCGTGACCGCGATGCAGCAGCGGCTCACAGAGGCGGCGAGACTCGGCTTTACGCGCTGCATCGTGCCGCGGCACTCGACGAGCCAATTGCAGGTGCCGGATGGCATGGAGCTCGTTCGCGTGCGCAATATCCGCGAAGCCATCGAAATGGCGCTGTAAGGAGGAATTCAAGTGGAAGCGAGAACATTTTTAGAGGTTTTGCACGTGGCAGAACGGCTCAAGGACGTCACGCGCCACTGCACGACAAGCAAGGGTGCGCCCGAAAACGTCGCCGGTCACAGCTGGCGCATGGCCTTGATGGCGTACTTTATGACAGATGAATTTCCAACGCTCGACATGGAAAAGGTCATCAAAATGTGCCTGATCCACGATCTGGGCGAGTGCTTCACGGGCGATATTCCGACCTTCCGCAAGACGCGGGCCGATGAAGACAGGGAAGCAAGCTTACTTTCCAACTGGGTAGCGTCCCTTCCGGAGCCGTACTGCACGCAGATGCAGACGCTGTATGCGGAAATGGACGCTTTGATGACGCCGGAAGCGAAGCTCTACAAGTCGATCGACAAGCTGGAGGCCGTCATCCAGCACAACGAGTCGCCGATTTCGACCTGGGAGCCGCACGAATACGAGCTCAACCGGACATATGCGACCGATATCGTGCAGTATTCCGACTACCTGAAAGGCCTTCGCGCGGAAATACTCAAGGACACCAACGACAAAATCGAGGCGGGGAAGTGATCCCCGCCTCTTTTTCTGCCCCCAAAGTCTACAGCTGTAAACAAATTTTTAAAATCGGTTGACAAACGTAAACCGATATGGTATCTTAGGTTTACAACAGTAAACGAAAGGAGCAAAACCGTATGGATTACAAGCTCAATCCCAGCGAATGGCGCGTGTTGCAGACGCTCTGGGGCCATGCGCCGCAGACCTTGATGCAGCTCATTTCCAATTTGCAGCGCTCGACCGACTGGTCGCAGAGCACGATCAAAACGCTCGTCACGCGGATGACGGAAAAGGGCGTGCTGCGCTTTGAGGGCGACCGGCCGCGGCTTTATTTTCCGAACATTCAGAAGGAGGACGCCGCGTTTTCCGAGACGCAGCAGCTGTTATCAAAGGCCTTCGGCGGCAATTTCGGGCTGCTCATGAGCAACTTCATCGACAACGCGAAGCTATCGAAAAGCGATCTCGAAGAGCTCTACGACATGCTGCGGCAGGCGGAGGAAGGGTTATGATGAATACGGTTCTGGAAGTGCTCGTCTCTTCCTCCGTTCTGATCACGGCGCTGGCGGCGCTGCGGTTTTTCCTGCGCGGGAAGATCAGCGCAAGACTACAGTACGCGCTCTGGCTTCTGGCGGCGCTTCGGCTTCTGGTGCCGGTATCGCTCGTTTCCAGCCCGGTAAGCGTGATGAACGCCGTGCCGGAAGCTGCGATCGAGCAGACGCCGTTTGTGTTCGAGCAGACCGGCACTTCCCAGTGGGACACGATCGATTCGAAGCCGCTTCCGGCGTCTACGGCTGTAGACGAAAATGCGCAGGAGGAAGCGAAGCCTGCCATGCAGCTTGAGCCGGAGACGTCTTCCAGGCTTTCCACGCAGGCAGTTCTGGCCATTGTATGGGCGGCGGGAAGCGCTCTGACGCTGGGCTTTATCTTGACGCAGAATCTTCGCGCGGCAAAGCGGCTGAAGGAAAATCGCGTCCAGCTCGATGTGCGGGAGGCGGAAATTCCGGTTTACAGGACGGAAGAATTAGCGACGCCGTGCCTGTTTGGCCTTGTGCGCCCGAGTGTGTATCTGACGAAAAGCGCGTTTGATGCGGACGGAAATCCGGACGCGTTTGTCCTGCGGCACGAGCTGACGCATTATCATAGGCGCGACCACATCTGGTGCGCCCTGCGGCTTCTTTGCACGGCGGCGTACTGGTTTGACCCGTTTGTGTGGCTGGCGGCGAAGCTCTCGAAGCTCGATTGTGAGCTGGCCTGCGACGAGGCAGTCCTTCGGGGTCTTGACGATCTCGAGCGCATTGCCTACGGAAGGGCGCTTCTCGGGCAGGTTTCTCCCAGGCAGGACAAGGCGTATCTCGCCGCGTGCGCCACGACGATGGCCTCCAGCAAACGGGCCCTTCGCACGCGCATCCGGCGCATTGCAAAAAAGCAAAAGACGACAGCTGTCGCCCTCGTGCTGGCCGTGGCCGTGTGCGTGGTGCTGGCTGCCTGCACGTTCACAAATCGCGCCGCGGAAATGGGCACGGCGAAGCTTGCTGCGAAGGACAGCGCCGAAACGGTTCTGGAGATCGACGGATGGAGCTACCGCTTGGAGCTGCAGCAGCTGAGCCGCGAAGACGCCGCACGCGTTACAAAGCTCGGCAAGGTCGCCAATGCCGCAGACAAGGCGCTGACAGACGATTTAACGCCGGAGCGCACGCCGGTCTACTATGGGGAACTGGACGGGCAGATGGTCTATCAGAATAAGACCGGGCAGTGGTGCTATCTGGATCTCATGTTCTTGCACAATGAAGATATGGACGCGCTCGACCGTTATGCGCCTGACTGCGGAAAAAACGGCGGTATCTACTACTGCCGCACGGGAACGATATATGTCGCGGAAAAGATAAATGAGGACGCAAGCATCGACGTGCAGTTGTTTGTGGTCGGTCTGGTCGATGGCGAGGTCCAGGTCACGCATACGGCGGAAGGCCGCTTTGATGACACCTGCGGCTATGGCCTTTATCAGACGCGGTTTGACAATATGACCGTCGTTTTTGGCCTGCTCGACCCAAACGGCATGAAAGACACGTCCACGCATGAGATTTCAGGCGTAAACTATAACGGTATCTGGGTTCGGTTTGAAGATGAATCCGGCAAGGGACAGTCTGTGATTGCGTCAGTCAGCACGCCGTTTGCGCTGGAATTCTACGATTGCGGAAGAGCTGTTTCTGCGGAGCTGAAAATGAATAAGAACTGGGTCAGTTCTGAGAAGAATCCGGCCGCAGTCTTTACAGACATCCCAGCGGCGGGCGAGGACCGTGCTGCAGCACTTTCCATAAATGAACCGTCTACAGCTGCCGCCGTGACTGAAGGGGCGGAGACGACAGATGTCGACCAGGAGGCCATCCGGCAGGCGGTGTATGAGAGATTCTCGACTGCGCAATGGGATTGGGATACGCTCACCGAGGACGAGGCCCGCACGTTTGAAGGCACAGACTCTCGCGAAAACGGCATGATCGGCAGTTACCCGAACTACTACGGCGCGTTCGCAGACTATTTTGCCGCCGCCGGAAAAGCCCCGTCGGACGAAGAAGTCTGGACAATTACGCTGCCGCGCGAGAACCTGATGGCGCTCTCCATCCACCAGTACGGCGAGCAGGTGCAAAAGCTCTACTACTGTCTGGGCACCGGCACGCTCTGCGGTTTCCTGCAGCAGCCGCAGATCGATACCGACACGCGCGTCGGCATCGGCATCTCGACGGACTACGCGGACGAAAACATCGTCGTGTTCCACGGGTATTTCGGCCTGTTCGTCTACGATCTGAATAGAAGCGAAATCACCTTCTCGATGGACCTCGGCACGGCGACGGGCACGACGAATATGCAGGGCAGCTACGCGGTGTCGGTGTTCGTCGAAGCAAAAACGGAAACGCCCGAGATTATGGTAACCTATTATGACATGCAGCGCGTCGGCGAATCGCCGCTGTCTTACTATATTGACGCCGCCACCGGTGAAATTCGCTACAGCCCGACCGTCTATCCCGAAAACGGCTTTGTTTCCGCGGGAACGCAGGCACATAACGTCGAGATGGTCACGGACAACGTCAAAGACCTCACGTATTCCGACGGCACGAAGACGTGGAAGCTCTTTGAAAACTGGGACTTCGGAACCGCCGCGGACGGGAGAATTGTTCCGCTGACAAACCCGGCCTCCGGAGGGGAGGACGCGGACAAAGCGGCGTTCTTTGACCTGTTCTACGAGCTCGACGAGCGTTCCATGCAGGCGTATCTGGACGAGCACCCCGAAGCGCTCGCAAACGGCTGGGCGGGCATCCGGATTGACGCCTCCGGCCTTGACGAAGAAGGAACGTCCATCCACACAAAGCTCGGTGAGCAGGTGCTGGCCGTGAATTATGAGCAGAGTCTGCTTCTTCTGTGCGTGGAGGGAAAGAGCTATCGCGGCGTGCTGGCGGTGGCGAAAAATCCGGCGCGGCTGCGTCTTGCAAACGCTGCAAACCTTGGCACACAGGGACAGCTCGTCGGTGAGATCGGCGAGGCAAACGGCGCGATTCTCGCGATGACGGCCAGCGGCGTTCCGGAGACGGACGAGGGCGAAGGCGCGCTTCCCGCGGGCTACGCGATGAGCTCCGGCGTGGGATACGGCGAATATTTTGCCTTCCCGGCGGATTCCGGCTATTGCCGCGCGGAGATTTCAAACGATAACATGCTCTCCATCGTCCCAACGCAAGACGCAGTAGGGAAGACCTGCCGCGACGCGGTGGAGACGGTCCCGGCCCTGATTCTGGACGGCGAAACGCAGGCGCTTTCCGGCTGGACCGAGCAAAATGCCCGCACGTGCATCGGCCAGTCGGGACGGCTCGAAATGCTGCTTCTCGCGATCGAAGGCCGAAACCCGGAGGATGCACTCTACGGCGCAACGCTTTCCGAGTGCGCGGAAATCCTCGCCCGCCACAATGCCCGGCAGGCCGCCAACCTCTCCGGCGGTAAC
>CAKUJL010000113.1 GCA_934661715.1 uncultured Oscillospiraceae bacterium
CAGGCAAAGACGATCTCGGTGCCGCCTGCGTACCAGCCTTCCATCTTCGCGGTGATGTTGGCATCGCCGAAGAACTGGCCGCCGTAGGTGTAGTTGCATTCGACCTCAACGCCGAGCTCCTTGGCCGCGTCGCGCGCGCCCTGAAGCCAGCCGTAGCCGTAACGGATAACAGCGGGAACCGCCATGCCGCCGAGGAAGCCGAGCTTGGTGTAGCCGTCCATAACGACAGCGTAACCAGCGAGATAACCGGCCTGCTCTTCTGCGAAGGTTGCGCAGACGACGTTTGCAGCGGGATCATAGTAGGTCGCGTAGTCCTCGGTCAGATCGCCGGCGCCGACGTCAACAGCGATGAAGTAGACGTCCGGATACTGCTCCTGCTCACGGACGATCGTTGCACCGAACAGGTAGCCGGGCATGACGACGACATTCGCGCCTTCCTTGATGGCCTGATCGACGGAGATGCAGCGGGCGTCGGTGGAGTCTTCGGTGGGCTGATAGTAGGTGTACTCGATGCCGTTGGCCTCGCAGTAAGCCTTGACGCCCTGCCAGGTCGCCTGGTTGAAGGACTCGTCGTCGATGGTGCCGACGTCGGTCACGAGGGCGACCTTCTTGATGACGCCTTCTGCCTCGGTGGGCTGCTCTTCGGTGGCAGTCTCTTCAGCAGCGGTCTGCTCGGTCTTGGTTTCTTCGGTAGTGGTTTCGGCAGCGGTCGTTTCTTCGGTCTTGGTCTGCGCTGCGGGCGCTTCCTGAGATGCGCAGGCGACGAGGCCGAGAACCATGACGACTGCCAGAAGCAGAGCAAGGATCTTCTTCATGTTCGTTCCTCCAAATATGTTTTGTTTGTGCGGAATATCCGTCCGGATTTTCCGCGAAGGAAGCTCTGTGTGGATCGCGGCTGTATTCGGCGAGAGATTTTGGCACAAGGCAAGGCTTGAGAGCGAAGGAATACTTTGTGTATTTCGAGCTTTCAAACCGCGGCATTGGGCCAAAAGATCCGACGAAGACAGGCGATGATTCACGCAGGGATTCCTTGGCCTATTATGGCACAGTTCCGTGTTAAAATCAAGGCAAAATCGCAAGAAGTTAACGTTTCCACGGAAGATTGCGCTATTTCATATATTCGCTGGCCCGGAAGCCGTAGGGCATAAAGTCGGAGAGCTTCACCGCCTGATAGCTGCCGTCCTGCTTTCCCATATAGATCATGAAGTCCGGCCCGCAGAATTCCAGCATCACCTGCCGGCACACGCCGCAGGGCGGGAAAAAGTCCGTGGCCACGCCGTCCTTGCCGCCCACGACGGCGATCGCTTCAAAATCGCGCTTTCCTTCAAACACCGCGGTAAAGATCGCCGTGCGCTCGGCGCAGTTCGAAGGCCCGTAGGCCGCGTTTTCGATGTTCGCGCCGCAAACCACGCTTCCGTCCCCGCAGAGAAGAGCCGCTCCGACCTTGTAGCCGGAATACGGCGCATAGGCCCGCTGCATGGCCTCCAATGCCATGGATACGAGTTTTTCGGGGGTCATAGAGAATCCTCCTTCCAACAGGTCCGTTTCTTACACAATTTCCTTCGCGAAGCTCTTTCCCGGCGTCTCATACGAAACGCCCAGAAGCTCCGCGACCGTCGCCGCAATATCGCAGAAGCCGAGCCGCGTGCCGAGGTTCACCGGCTTGACCGCCTTGCCGAGCGCCAGCATCGGGATATACTCGCGCGTGTGGTCGGTGTGCTTGAGATAGCCGGGGTCGCAGCCGTGGTCGGCGGTCACGATGACAAGATCGTCCTCGTGAAGCTTCGAAAGAAAACCGGGCAGCCACTGGTCAAATTCATGAAGCGCGGCCGCGTAGCCGTCGATGTTCCGCCGGTGGCCGTAGAGCATGTCAAAATCGACGAGGTTCACGAAGCAAAGACCTGTAAAGTCCTTGTCCGCGTAAGCCATCGTCTTTTGAAGACCGTCGGTGTTTCCTGTCGTGTAGGTAAACTCGGTCATGCCGCGTCCGGCGAAAATATCGTGGATCTTGCCGACGGCGATCATGTCCTTGCCCTGCTCCACGATGGCGTCCAAAACCGTCTTTTTCGGCGGCTCGATGGAAAAATCGTGCCGTCTCGGCGTTCTGGTATACGGCCAGTCTCCGGTAAAGGGCCGCGCGATGACGCGTCCCACGCCGTGCTCGCCCATGAGAAGCTTTCTTGCGATGCGGCAGTATGCATAGAGCTGCTCGGGCGGGACGACATCTTCGTGCGCCGCGATCTGGAACACGGAGTCGGCAGACGTGTAGACGATCAAAGCACCCGTCTCTACCTGCTCTTTGCCGTAGTCGCGGATGACGTCGGTGCCGGAATAGGGGAGGTTACACAGAACCTTTCGTCCCGTGAGCCGCGAAAATTCATCGATGACCTCCTTGGGGAAGCCGTTCGGATACGTCGGCAGCGGGTTTTCGGACACCACGCCCGCGATCTCCCAGTGGCCGATGGTCGTGTCCTTGCCCATCGAGCGCTCCTGCAATTTCGCCAGCGCCATCGAGGGCGCACACTTCGGCAGATAGTCGATGCCGTTTAAGTTTCCGAGGCCCATCGAAACGAGGTTCGTCATGTCAAACTTCGAAGATGCGGCGCAGCGCCGCAGGGTGTCGGAGCCGACGTCACCGAACTTGTCCGCGTCCGGCTCGAAGCCTACACCGCACGAGTCGAGCACGATCAGAAAAATACGTTTCATGTCATTCATCCTTTCAGGGTCAAAAAAGTGCCGCAAAAGCAGCACTTTTCTGCATTATTTTTCGAGCTTGACCGCGGTCTTGAGCGCCAGCTCCATCATCTGCGTAAAGCCGTTCTGCCGCTCTTCGGCGGTGGTGGCCTCGTGGTGGAGGATATGGTCGGAGACCGTGCAGATCGCAAGCGCACGCTTGCCGCACCGCGCCGCGTTCATGTAAAGCGCCGCCGCTTCCATCTCAACGGCGAGAACGCCCATCTTCTGCCAGCCATAGTTGGCCTGCCAGCCGGCGGGCATATCGCCGTCGTCGCCGTAGAACCGGTCGGAGGACAGAATGTTGCCCACGTGATACGGTACGCCCATTTCCTTCGCCGTCTCGACGCAGACCTCCAGCATGTGATAGTCCGCGATCGGCGCAAACGAGCCCGCCAGATGGTACTGGTCCGCCCAGTTCGAGTCTGTGCAGGCCCCCTGACCGATGACGATGTCGCGCAGCTTGATATTTTCCTGCAAAGCGCCGGTCGAGCCGATGCGCATGATGTTCTCCACGCCGAAAACCGTATACAGCTCCCACGAGTAGATGCCGATCGACGGCATACCCATGCCGGAGGCCATCACGGAGACCTTCACGCCGTCATACGTGCCGGTGTAGCCCTGCACGCCGCGGACGTTGTTGACCAGAACCGGGCTTGCGAGAAAATGCTCCGCAATATACTTTGCCCGCAGGGGATCGCCGGGCATGAGCACCGTCCGGCCGAAATCGCCGGGCTTGGCGTCAATGTGCGGGGTCGGGTAGTTCGCCATAGTACATTCTCCTTATTATATATAGTATGTTAGCCTTCCTGCTCCATTTTCTTGACGATCTTCACAACGCGGCTCGTGCCGAGTCTCGATGCGCCGAGCGCGATAAACTTCTCCGCGTCGTCCAGAGACGAAATGCCGCCCGCGGCCTTGATCTTCACGCCGGGCTTCACGTGCTTGGCAAAGAGCTCCACATCGTGGAACGTTGCGCCGCCGGTCGAAAAACCGGTGGAGGTCTTAATAAAGTCCGCGCCGGAATCCGACACAATCTCGCACATCTTGATCTTTTCCTCGTCGGTCAGCAAACAGGTCTCAATGATGACCTTCAGAAGCTTTCCGTGGCACGCGGCCTTCACCTGCTTGATCTCGCTCAGAAGCGCGTCCCATTTCTGATCCTTCACCCAGCCGATGTTGATGACCATGTCCACTTCATCCGCGCCGTTTTCCACCGCGTCGGACGCCTCGAAGCACTTCGCCTTCGTCGTGTCGTAGCCGTTCGGAAAGCCGATGACCGTGCAGATGGCGAGCTTGTCCCCGACGTATTCCTTCGCCTGTTTCACATACGAGGCCGGAATGCACACCGACGCCGTCTGATACTTCATCCCATCGTCGCAGATGGCCTTGATCTCGGCCCACGTCGCACTCTGCGCCAAAAGCGTATGGTCGCACTTACTTAAGATTTCTTTCACTTCCATGAAGCAGTTCCACCTTTCTATGCTGCAAAATATAGTCCTGATAGCACTTATGGCACATCGCGATATAGCTGTCGTTTCCGCCGAGCAACACCTGATCGCCCTCCGTCACCACATACCCGTCCGCGCCGATGCGTGCGTTGGTCGTGGCCTTCCGGCCGCAGTCGCAGATGGTCTTGATCTCCGTGATCGAGTCCGCCAGCTCAAAAAGCCGCCTGCTCCCCGGGAACAGCTTCGTCTGAAAATCCGTCCGCAGCCCGAAGCACAAAACCGGCAGATCCTCCCGGTCCACAAGCTCCCGCAGCTGATCGATCTGCGCCGCCGCCATAAACTGGCACTCGTCGACGATGATCACGTCCGCCTTTTCCCGCGCGTGATAAAGCGCCCGAATGTCCGCGTCCTGCTTGATCGCCTCGCACTCGGACGAAAGCCCGATCCGCGATTTGAGCGTGAACTGCCCGTCCCGTGCGTCCGCCGCCGGCTTGATGAGCCACACCTTCATGCCGCGCTCTTCATAATTGTACTTCGTGATCAAAGCCGTAGCCGTCTTGCTCGACCCCATCGCCCCATACTTAAAATAAAGCTTCGCCATAAAACCCTCCCAAAAGGTTGTACCCTATATTATACACGAAAAACCCCCTTTATGGAAGGGGGTTTTTGTACGCGCAGACTTGACAGAATACGACAGAATATGGTATTGTACAAACGGTGCTACCGATAAACGGCAAGCGGGCGGCTCCCCAACGCATTTCGCAGGGGGCTAAGTACATCTTTTTGTTCCCCTGACTACAGAAAGGGGGGCTGCGACGTATGGTTACATATCCTGATCTGATTCAGCTTGGTATCTTGATCGTCGGCATTATCAGCCTCTTCATCCAAGCCAGCAACAAAAAGAAGTAACCGCCCGGCCAGCAATCCGACGGTTACTTCTTTGTAACCCATAAGGGAAGCTGCCCGTTTTGCCGGTAGCACCCTTCGTATTTTCAGTATATCCTATTTTTCAGAAATGTCAAGGGGCGATGTAGGCATCGCCCCCTACGCAAACCCCGAAATCCTGCGTAGGGGCCGATGCCCACATCGGCCCACCCACCACCGCACCCCCGGTAGGGGCGGACGACTCTGTCCGCCCGTTCCGCCGCCCAATATTACACCCAATGTTACAAGAACATTACAACTCCCGCACCCCTCTTGACCTTTTAATTCCGATGCATTATGATACAGCCAGAT
>CAKUJL010000114.1 GCA_934661715.1 uncultured Oscillospiraceae bacterium
TATCGCCTGCTGCTATGGCATTGAACTGACCCTCGGCGACATGGCCATGATCGTTCTGACTGCGACGCTCGCCTCCATCGGCACCGCCGGTACGCCGGGCGCGGGCATGATCATGCTTGCTATGGTTCTGACGCAGGTCAACATCCCCGTCGAGGGCATCGCGCTGATCGCCGGCGTCGACAAGCTCTTCGACATGGGCCGCACCACCCTCAACATCACCGGCGACGCCACCTGCGCTCTGTGGATTTCCCGCGTCGAGCGCGAAAAGAAGGATCGCCTCGCCAAGGCCAATAAATAAGTTTCCATCCTTTCTTGCATACCCCGCAAAAGCGCCCGGCCTATGGCCGGGCGCTTCCCCTTTTCAAAAGCAATTCCGCTTGTTTTCCATATATTGCGTAATGAATTGTGCAGCTTTCCTCGGAGTTTAGTCTCCCTCGATCATCCGGTACCCGATGCCGACCTCCGTAAAAATATAGACCGGCTGGGCGGGGTTCTGCTCGATTTTGCGGCGGATGTTCGCCATATTGACGCGCAGGATCTGGTTATCGCTTCTGGCGCTGGGGCCCCAGAGCTCCCGGATGAGGTAGTCATACGTCAGAACCTTGCCCGCGTGAAGCCCCAGAAGCGCCACGAGCTTATACTCGTTCTGCGTGAGGTTCGCGTCCTGACCCGCTATGAACACGCGGTGCTTTGCGTAGTCGATCGTAAGGTCTCCTGCCTTGAAAAGTCCCGTGTTCGCGACGGCCTCACTTCCGGCGGGAGTTCTCGTGTGGCGGATGGCCGCGCGGATTCTGGCAAGGAGCTCACCGGTCCCGAAGGGCTTGGTGAGGTAATCGTCGGCCCCGGCATCCAGCGCCGCGACCTTGTCTCGCTCATGCGTCCGCGCCGAAACGACGATGATCGGCACCTTCGACCAGCTTCTGACCGTGCGCAGTATCTCCATGCCGTCCACATCCGGAAGACCCAGATCGAGAATGATCACGTCCGGACAGTGCGAGGCGATCATGCTCTGGCCCATCGAGCCGGTTCTTGCCAGCAGCACGTCGTAGTCGTTCGCCGTGAGCACGGCCTGCATGAAGTTGCGGATGGTCTGCTCGTCTTCAATTACCAGAATTTTCTCCCGAATTTTCATTGTTCCGTTCCTCCAATGGCAATGTAAAACTGAAAAGTGCGCCGCCAAGCTCGCGGTTTTCCGCCTGCATCGTGCCGCCGTGGGCCTGTACAATGCTCTTGCAGACCGAAAGGCCGATGCCCATGTTGCGCCGTCCGTCCGCCGTGAGCGCCTCGTCGTGCGACAGATAGCCCTTGAAGAGCTTCGGCATCACCTCGCGGGAAATGCCCTGCCCGTTGTCGGCCACCTCGAACCGCGCATTTTTTCCTTCCTTGCGCAGCTGAAGCTCCACCCGCGTGGTCGTGACGCCGTGCTGGATGGAGTTTTCCATGAGATTGATGAGCACCTGCTCAATTAAGATAACGTCCATCGGGATCATCAGCAGCTCCTGCGGGGCCCGCACGGAAACGTCGATGCCCGGATAGTGCTTTGTGATCTTCATGGCCGCCGCGCTCAAGACCTCTTCTCCGGCCTCCATCTCCTTTTTGATCTTCGTCTGTTCGCCCGTCATGCGCGTAACGGAAAGAAGGTTCTCCACCACGCTCACGAGCCAGTTCGATTCGTCCCGGATGTTTTCCAGCAGCTGCGTGCGCGTCTGATCGTCCAGCTGCCCGCCGGAATCCAGAAGCGTGCTCACACCGCCGACGATGGAGGTAAGCGGCGTTCTGATATCGTGGGACACGGCGCGAAGAAGATTGCCGCGCATTTTTTCCTTTTCCGCCTCGGCGCGGATCTTTTCCTGCTGCTTGATCTGCGTCGTGAGCGTGCTGACCACGATGGAGACGATCAGCATCACAAGAAACGTCAGCGGATACCCCGAAATTGTGAAGTTCAGCTGATAGTATGGAAACGTAAAAATATAGTTGATCCCGACGACGCCGATGACAGACGCCAGCAGGCCAAATAAGTACCCGTCCGTAAAGCGCGAGACCAGCACGACCGCCAGCTCAAAGATCAATGCGACATACACGTCGCTGTCGTCGATGGTCCGGAGAAAATAGCAGAGGATCGTCGCGCACGACAAAAGCGAGATAAAGATCCCGAAGTCGCGCCACGTGAAGACAAAGCGCAGCGGCGGCTTCTTGCCGTTCGGTTTCATTCGTTGTTTCGTCAAGCTTCTCACCCATTTCATCATACCACGAAGACGAGCGTTTCGCCGTTAAGATTCTGTTAAAACCGCACGGCATTTCCGTTAAGGCAAAGACCCGCAGGAAAGCTCCCGCGGGGCATAAAGCTATGATAGATTTTCGCTGCGCAGAAACGCGTTCATCGCCTGTTCGCGATACTGCCGGGTGTAGAGCGCATAGTATGCGCCCTTCTGCGCCATGAGTTCCCGGTGAGAGCCCCGCTCGATAATCCTGCCGTCCTGCACGACCAAAATCACGTCCGCTCTGCGGATGGTGGACAGCCGGTGGGCGACAATAAACGACGTTCTTCCCTGCATGACGGTCTCGATCGCCTGCTGGAGCTTCTGCTCGGTGATGGTGTCGACCGAAGACGTCGCCTCGTCCAGAACAAAAATTCTCGGGTCTGCCAGAAGCGCCCTTGCAAAGGAGAGTAGCTGCTTTTCGCCCGTAGACAGGCTGCTGCCGCCTTCTCCCACCTGCGTGTTGTATCCTTCCGGAAGCCGGGCAATCAGCTCGTCTGCGCACACGGCTTTGACCGCGGCCTCGATTTCCGCCATAGACGCGTCCTCGCGGCCATAGCGCAGATTCTCCAGCACCGTCCCGGAAAACAGGTGCGGCGTCTGCAAAACGTAGCCGATGTTCGCGTGGAGCCACAGCTGGCTTCTTTCCCGCGCGTCGCGGCCATCGATGAGGACCTGCCCCTTCGTCGGCTCATAAAACCGGCAGACGAGGTTTACAAGCGTCGATTTCCCCGCGCCCGTCTCGCCGACGATCGCGACTCTCGTCCCGCGCGGCACATCGAGGTTAAAATGCTCGAGCACGTCCTCTTCCCCGTCGGGATAGCGGAAGGTCACGTCGCGGAACGTGATATCGCCGTATAGAGGCTCCCAGTTTTCCTTTTTGGGCGTAAACGAATCGCCGTACTTTTCGATCACCTCCGGCGTGTCGCGCACGTCAGAGTTCGTGTGCAGAAGCGCCATCACGCGCTCAATGTTGACCTGGGTGTTGATGAAGTTCGAATACACCTGCACCAGAAGCTGAATGGGCTCCATCATGCCCTGCGCGTAGCTGACGAAAACAGAGAGCGTACCGATAAGCATCACGCCTTCGCGCGTAATCATCCCGCCCTTCCACAGGACGATCGCCAGCGCCGCCGAGGCCGCAAACGCGGTCGTGGCCATGAATAAGCTCCGGAAGTGCATTTCCCGCACGCTCTCGCGCTTCATCTGCCCAGTAAGCTGGCGGAACTCGGACTCCATCTTGTCTTCAATGACAAGCGTTTTCATCGTCTTTGCACCCGTGATGCCCTCGTTGAAGCCGGAGGTGATCTTCGAGTTCTGCTCGCGCACCCGCCGGTGGCAGAAGACGAGCTTCTTCTGGAAATACACGCTGGCAAGCGCCAGCACCGGCACGATCGCCATCACGAAAAGCGCCAATTTCCAGTTGAGCACAAACATCATGATGATCGCCAGCACCAGATACGCCGCGTACCACACAAATTCCATCAGGCCCCAGGCAAGCGTCGTCGCGATCTTATCCGTGTCGGACATGACCCGCGCGTGGATATACCCGACGCTGTTCTGGTTGAAATACGAAAACGACAGCGTCTGCAAGTGGTTGAAGCAGACCCTTTTCAGATCGCGTCCGATATACATTTCCGCCTTGCACGCGGCAAAGGCCGAGACGCAGTTGGCCGCGGTCTGGACGATCATGACAAGGATGTAGACGCCGATAAACGCGCCGAGCCCCTCCAGCGTCTTTTCCGCGATAAAATGGTCGATGGCGTAC
The DNA here is from genome assembly GCA_934661715.1 of uncultured Oscillospiraceae bacterium. Classification (GTDB taxonomy): domain Bacteria; phylum Bacillota; class Clostridia; order Oscillospirales; family Oscillospiraceae; genus CAG-170. The sequence goes on from CAKUJL010000114.1 coordinate 4,027, forward strand.
TGCTGCAAAAGCGGAATAACCGCATCCATCGCCGTGCCAAGAAGGCCGAGGATGAGCATGTCGAAAATGACGAGCTTTCCATACCCCTTGAGATACGGAAAGAGCTTCGGAATGCCGAACCAGCGAAGCTTTTCTTTTCTCATGCCGGTTCCTCCTCTCCGATGGCCATCTGCATCCGGTAAATGGCGCGGAAGGGCCCCTCCTGCTGCAAAAGTTCCTCCGGTGAGCCGAGCTGCCGCACCTTCCCGTGCTCGAGCACCAGCACTGTGTCGCAGTCGAGAAGCGTCAGAATGCGGTGCGAGACCAGAATCTGCGTCACGCCGGAGACCTGCTCCTGCAATGCCCTGCGGATGTTCTCGTCCGTCTCGGTGTCGACAGCGGAAAGTGAGTCGTCAAAGACGATGACGGGCGTTTTCTGTGTGAGCGTTCTAGCAATCGCCACGCGCTGCTTCTGTCCGCCGGATAGCGTCACGCCGCGCTCTCCGACCATCGTCTCATAGCCTTTTGCAAACGCGCGGATATCGCCGTCGACACAGGCTGTGACGGCGGCCGCGTGAATGTCCTGGACGCTGGCTCCCGTGATGCCGATGTTTTCTTCAATCGTCCGCGAGAACAAAAACGGCTCCTGCAAAACAACGCCGACATTCTCGCGCACAAATTTTGCCGGCATCGACGAAAGATCAACGCCGCCCACCGTAATTTTCCCTTTCGTGGGCGCGTAGAGACGGCTGAGTAACAGCAGAAGCGTACTTTTGCCCGAGCCCGTCGCGCCGAGAACGCCGAAGCTTTTTCCCGCCGGGATCGTAAAGCTCACGTCGTGCAGCACCTCTGGCCCCGTCTCATACGAAAACGACACATGGTCGAAAACGAGATCTTTGTCCATCGGCGCTTCTTTCGCGTCCGCCGCGTCCTCTTCCACGGGTGCGCTCAAAACTTCTGAAATGCGGTCAACAGAGACCCCGGCCTTGCTCATTTCCGAGATCATGCGCCCAAGCCGCCGCACCGGCGTGATGAGCATCGCGTTATAAAACGCGAAGGAAAGAAACTCCCCTTCCGTCATCTCCCCGCGCACGCAGAGCACGCTTCCGAGCACCACGACCAGCATCACCTGCAAGCAGCTCGTCACATCGCCGACGGCCCAGAAGCCGGACATCGTGTAGCAGAGCTTCACCCAGAGGTTTGTGTAGACCTGGTTCTGCTGCTCAAAGCGTTCGCGTTCAAACTCCTCCCGTCCGAACGCCCGCACGACGCGCACACCCGTCAGATTTTCCTGCGCGATGGTCGAAAGCACGCCTTCTGCTTCGTCGCAGTCGGTGAAGCGTTCGCGGATTTTGTTGTGAAACAGCAGAGAATA
>CAKUJL010000115.1 GCA_934661715.1 uncultured Oscillospiraceae bacterium
ACATGGGCTTTGACTGCATCCACTCGAATCTCCACAAGACCTTTGCAACGCCGCACGGCGGCGGCGGCCCCGGCGCAGGTGCGGTCGGCTGCAAGGCATTCCTCCGCAAGTACATGCCCGGCCCGCTGGTTATCGAGAAGGACGGCGCGTATGCGTTTGACTATCCCGAAAAGTCCATCGGCCGCGTGAAGATGTTCTACGGCAACTTCGACGTCTGCATCAAGGCGCTGACCTACGTGCTGTCGCTCGGCAAGGAAGGCATCCCCGAGGCCGCGAAGAACGCCGTTCTGAACGCCAACTACATGATGGCGCGTCTGAAGAGCAAGTTCGACATGGCTTACGACGAGATCTGCATGCACGAGTTCGTCATGAACCTGACGCGGCTTCACAAGGAGACGGGCGTTTCCGCTCTGGATGTTGCCAAGGGAATGCTCGACTTCGATCTGCATCCGCCCACAATGTACTTCCCGCTCATCGTCCACGAAGCGCTCATGGTCGAGCCCTGCGAGACAGAATCCAAGCAGCTCATGGACGAGGTCTGCGACATCTACTGCAAGCTCTATGACATGGCGTACACGGATCCCGAGGCGCTGCACACCGCGCCGCACAATACCCCGGTCCGCCGTCTGGACGAGGTTGGCGCAGCGAGAAATATGATCCTTCACTACAACTACGAGGCATGATCAAAAACCTACAAGCTTTCATCGGTGCGGGTACTAACCCGCACCGAAACCTTGCGACCGAGGAATATCTGACCGATACCGTGCCGGAAGACACCCTCATCGTCTATCTCTGGCAGAATAAGCACACGGTCGTCATCGGCCGCAACCAGAACGCGTGGGCCGAGTGCCGCACGGCAGAATTGGAGCGCGACGGCGGAACACTGGCCCGGCGTCTTTCCGGCGGCGGCGCGGTGTACCACGACATGGGAAACCTCAACTTCACGTTTTCGCTTCGCACGCAGGACTATGACCTGCGCAAGCAGCAGAGCGTCATCGTCGAGGCCTGCCGCTCGCTTGGGATCCCCGCCGAAATTTCCGGCCGGAACGACATTCTGACAAACGGCTGCAAATTCTCCGGAAACTCGTTTTACAGCCACAACGGCTGCTCCTTCCATAACGGAACGCTTCTTATATCCGTCGACATGGCGAACCTCGGAAAATACCTCACGCCGTCGAAGGTAAAACTCGAGAGCAAGGGCGTCGCGTCCGTGCGTTCGCGAGTCATTAACCTGACAGAGCTTCGCCCCACGCTCACCATTTCCGAAATGGCGGACGCGATGGTCAAGGCCGCGGAGAAGGTCTACGGACTGGAAGCGACGATGCTTTCCGAAGAAGATTTTGATAGCGCGGAAATTGAAAAACGCTATCAGCGCTTTTCCAGCTTCGACTGGTGCTACGGAAAGAGCGTGCCGTGCTCGTTCGAGTGCGCCGCACGGTATGGCTGGGGCGAGGTGACCATCCAGCTGGCCGTCAAAAACGGTCTGTGCGAGGACGCCGCCGTGTACTCCGACGCAATGGACGCCGAATTTGCCGCGCCCCTTGCCAAGGCGCTCACCGGCTGCCGCTTCCACCTGGACGAGCTCTGCGCCCGTGTCCGGCAGACGCCGGAATGCACGCAGGTCGCTGACGATCTGTGTGCGCTTCTGCAATCGCAGCAGCTCTGAGCGGCAAAGTCTTCACAGTTTCCTCACAATCGAACCGGGTGGCTTCGGCCATCCGGTTTTTTATGCGTTTTCACGGGCGTTATGCAGTTGTCTGTTTGCATACGTTTTCGTTCTGTTTTTCTTGTTTTGCAACTCGTCATTCAAAAATTCTCAATTTTGCAGTCAATATTTCATTTTTGCGGCCGCATTTCATGAAAAATGAATTTTGCAGGAATGTTTTTTTCAAAATTCACGCTTTGCCTCTTGCAAAATGGAAATAAATCCTGTATGATAGGCGCATGAAAGAAAATTGTGCGCCCGGCGCACACAGGGAGGAAAACCAAAATGAAAAAACTCATCGCAGTTCTGCTTGCAGTTCTGATGCTGCTCTCGCTCACCGCGTGCGGTGAAAAGGCCGATACCGCCGCTTCCGGCACGACCGCTTCCACCGGCGCAAAGCTCCGCTTCGTCACCGGCGGCGAGTCCGGCACCTATTACGCCTTCGGCTCCGTCATCGCCCAGCACGCCACGAACAACGCGGGCGTCGACGTCGTCGGCCTCGTCGGCAACGGTTCGCAGGCAAACGTCATGGAGCTTCAGGACGGCAACGCTGAGCTTGCGTTCTGCCAGTCCGACGTTATGGCTTACGCCTACAACGGCACGAACCTCTTTGCCGAGACCGGCAAGGTCGACTGCTTCTCCACCGTTGCTGCACTTTACATGGAGCAGGTCCAGATCGTCACCACCGACGCATCCATCAAGACTGTTGAAGACCTCAAGGGCAAGCGCGTGTCCATCGGCGCGGCTGGTTCCGGCGTGTACTTCAACGCCATCGACATCCTCGGCGCCTACGGTCTGACCGAGAACGACATCGTCCCGACCTACCAGTCCTTCGGCGACAGCGCCAACGACATTAAGGACGGCAAGATCGACGCGGCCTTCATCGTCGCCGGCGCTCCCACGACCGCCATCACCGACCTTGCGACCACCAAGGACGTCTACCTCGTCTCGCTGGACGACGCGCACATTGAAACCCTCACTCAGACCTCGGACTACTACACCAAGAACGTCATCCCCGCCAGCGTCTACGGCACGGACGGCGATGTGACGACGGTTGCTGTCGGCGCGGTCATCCTGGCCCGTGACGATGTCTCCGAGGACGCCATCTACAACTTCACGAAGGACCTGTTCGACAACGCCGAGGCTGAGGTCTCCAGCCACGCCAAGTACGGCGAACTGAACCTCGACTTTGCAACCTCCGTCACCTCTGTCCCCTATCACGCGGGCGCTGCGAAGTACTTCGCAGAAAAAGGCTACACGGTTCCCACCAAGTAAGCTGAACAGTTTCTTAACGGCAAACACCACTTTTCCAGCTGCGGCAAGCCCTTTTGCCGCAGCTGGCGTTGTCCAATCGAATTTTTCCCCGCCGCGGAGGTTTCCGTGAGTCCTAAACAGAAGGAGAAATCGTATGTCCACCAATCAGAAAGAGCCCGTCGATTCCGTAAAAATGACCGCAGGGCTCGACAACCAGACGCAGGCCGATCTTGACGCGGTCATGCGCAAATACGACCGCGAGTCCAACACCCGCGTGTGGGAGGGCTGGCAGCGCTGGGTCGTCGGCACGATCATGGTCGCCTTCAGCATTTTCTGCATCGGCATGACGCTGTTTTATTCCGGTCTTCCCGAGACGCGTCTGACGCTGTTCCTCGCGCTGATCATCTTCATCGGCTTTTTGACGTATCCGGCCAAAAAGGGCCACGTCAAGGTCAACTCCATGCCGTGGTACGACATCGTCCTGATGCTCACCGGCACGGCGTGCTTCCTCTATTTCGCTTTCAACGCCCTTCCCATCATCAAGCTGGCCACGAGAATCCAGACCCACCACGTCATCATCGGCGCCGTCGGCATCCTGGTTCTCATCGAGCTCTGCCGCCGCTGCGTGGGCGTTCCGATCCTGTGCGTGCTCGGTGCGCTGCTCGTCTACACGTTCTATAACCAGCTGAGCTACAACCCGAGCCTCTATCAGGCGCTCAAAAACGTCGTCTACAAGCTCTTCTACACGACAAACGGCGTCATCGGCACGCCGGTGAGCGTCTGCTACACGTATATCGTTCTGTTTATCATCTTCGGCGCGTTCCTCGAGCGCACGGGCATCGCAAACTTCTTCATCGCCCTTGCAAACCGTCTGGCTGGTTGGTCGGCGGGCGGCCCGGCGAAGGTCGCGGTCATCTCGTCGGCTCTTTGCGGCATGGTCTCCGGCTCTTCCGTCGGCAACACCGTCACGACGGGCTCTGTTACCATCCCGATGATGAAAAAGACCGGCTACCACCCGGATTTTGCGGGCGCAGTCGAAGCGGCGGCCTCCACCGGCGGCCAGATCATGCCCCCCATCATGGGCGCTGCGGCCTTCCTGATGGCCGAGTACATGGACCTTCCCTACGCGACCGTCGCCGTCAAGGCGATTTTGCCCGCGGTCCTCTACTTTACCGGCATCTTCATCGCCGTGCACCTGGAAGCCAAGAAGCTGGGTCTGAAGGGCCTTTCCAAGGACGAAATGCCCAAGTGGAATGATCTTCTCAAAAAGATCTACCTGCTCATCCCGCTGGTGCTTCTTGTCTGGCTCGTCTCCACGGGCGCAAGAACCATGCAGTTCTCCGCCGCCGTGTCCATCCTCGCGGCCATTGTCGTGGGCTTCCTGAACAAGGACGAGCGGCTCACGTTCGGCAAGATCTTTGAAGCGTTAGAGGCCGGCGCGAAGGGCGCAATTACTGTCGCCGTCGCGTGCGCGATCGCCGGCATGATCGCAGGCTGCATCACCGTCACGGGTCTTGCCTCGATTTTGATCAACGCCATTGTCCAGCTGGCTGGCTCTGCAACGTTTATCGGCCTGATTCTGACGATGGTCTGCTGCATCGTCCTCGGCATGGGCGTGCCCACGACCGCGAACTACTGCATCATGGCCTCCACCTGCGCCCCGATTCTCATCAAGATGGGCTTCCCGCTGGTTGCGGCGCACTTCTTCGTGTTCTACTTCGGCATCGTCGCCGACATCACCCCGCCGGTCGCGCTGGCGGCCTACGCGGGCTCCGCGATCGCAAAGGGCAATCCGATGAAAACCGGCATCAACGCCACAAAGCTTGCCATCGCCGCGTTCATCGTGCCGTACATCTTCGCCTACAGTCCGGCTATGCTCTTCGTGAACGTCACGAGCGTGTGGGAGGTTATCCAGATCGTCCTGTCGGCGCTTCTGGGCATCTTCGGCGTCGCAGCGGGTCTGGAGGGCTTCGTGCTGCGGAAGATGAACTGGGTGCTTCGCATCGTCTGCCTCGTCGGCGGTCTGGGTCTGATGATCCCCGGCGCGGCGTCCGACCTTGTCGGCCTCGTCCTCATCGGCGGCGTGTTCGCGCTTCAGTATCTGCAAAACAAAAAGGAAGCCTCGGCTGCCTGATCGGATGCAAAATCCCGGATGTAAGTGCATCCGGGATTTTTTCGTGCGCAATTTTGATCACAGGCGGCAGAAACCCCCGGCACGTTTCGTGCCGGGGGTTTGGTTCTTAATACATTTTTGCGCCTGCGGGGATGTGCGGGTCTAACATCAGAAGATGGAGCTTTTCAGCGCCTTCCTCGTAATGAACGGCGGAGATCAGCATACCACAGGAATCAATGCCCATCATCGGGCGGGGCGGGAGGTTCGTGATGG
>CAKUJL010000116.1 GCA_934661715.1 uncultured Oscillospiraceae bacterium
GGCGCTGCCGAAGCTGCTCTTGAGACCGGCAAGGCATGGTTCATCGGCGTCGACTCCGACCAGGAGCTGACCTTCTCTTCCGATCTGGCCGCCATCACCCTGACCTCCGGCCTGAAGAACATCGGCAACTCCCTCGTCTGGCTCTTCGACGAGTGGGATGCAGGCCGCACCTACTGGGGCCAGGTCGTTGAGCTCGGCATCGCGGAAGGCGGCGTCGGCATCGTGACCGATAAGAACTACGACAAGCTCGCCTCCGCCGACACGAAGGCCGCTGTCGAGGCTGCACAGAACGCCATTCTGAACGGCGACGTGGTCGTTGACTCCGCGCTGACCAACCAGGAGCTGGCCACCCAGCTGCGTGACGCTGTCCGTCCGTAAGCTTTTTGCGCACAAGCAAAAATTCCTGAGCTATCCGGGGGGAGCTCTTTTGAGCTCCCCCTTCGATGTTTTTAGACCCCGGCGTTTTATCTCCGCGGGACGTTCAAGACGCTTGGACGCGCCGCGGGTATAAAAAGAAACAGCCGCGCTTTTTGCGCAAAGTACATGGAAACAGGAGGAACGCAGCGTATGCCAGACGAGAAAACCGGCCGTTTGGACGAGGAATTTGTCGTCCAGATGAAAGGGATCACGAAGGTGTATCCCAACGGCGTCGCCGCCAACCAGGGTGTGGAATTCTGCCTGAGAAAGGGCGAAATTCACGCGCTGATGGGCGAAAACGGCGCAGGCAAATCGACGCTTATGAAAATGCTCTTCGGTCTCGAGCAGCCGACGAGCGGTGAGATCTGGGTGAACGGTGAAAAATTGAGCCTCACCTCCCCGTCCGTCGCCATCTCTCACGGCATCGGCATGGTGCACCAGCACTTCATGCTGGTTCCGAGTCTGACGGTCGCGGAAAACATGGTGCTCGGCATGGCGCCGAAGAAGGGTCTTTTCATCGACCGGCAGAAGGCCATCGACATCACAAAGGAATATGCCGAGCGCTTCAATCTGCACGTCGAGCCCGAGGCGAAGGTCGTGGACATCCCCGTCGGCATGAAGCAGAAGGTCGAAATTCTCAAGGCCCTCGTGCGCGGCGCGAAGATTCTGATTCTCGACGAGCCGACCGCGGTTCTCACGACGCAGGAGACGACCGAGCTCTTTAAGGAGCTCATTCACCTAAAAAATCAGGGCTACACCATCGTCTTCATTTCGCACAAGCTGAACGAAATCATGGAGATCACCGACCGGCTCACGATCATGCGAAACGGCCGGTCCATGGGCGTTTACAACACGTGCGATGTGACGAAGGAAGACATTTCCCGTCTCATGGTCGGGCGCGACGTCATTTTGGAAGTGCAGAAGGATCAGGCACAGCCGACCGACACGGTGCTTCGCGTGCGCGATCTGGAGTATGTGAACGAGTGGCACAAGAAGGTCCTCGACAAGGTGTCCTTTGACGTGCGCAAGGGCGAGATTCTCGGCATCGCGGGCGTGGAAGGCAACGGCCAGAAGGAGCTTGTGGACATGCTCTTCGGCTTCAACACGCCGAACGCCGGTACCGTTACGGTCGAAGGCGAGAGCATTCTCGGCCTGACGCAGAGCAAAATTCGCGGTCTCGGCGTCTCGCTCGTTCCGGAGGACCGCATGCTCTTCGGCATCGCGGGCACGGCCAGCATCGAGGAAAATATCCTCTCTGACCGGTGCGCGGACAAGCGGTTCAATAAGGGCCCGCTCTTTGACATGAAGGCCATCCACGAAGAGTCTGACCGGCTCATCAAGGAATACACCGTTCTCTGCAAGTCCAGACGGCAGCAGGTCGGCATGCTCTCCGGCGGCAACATCCAGAAGGTCGTCGTGGCGCGTGAATTTTCCAATGACCCCGTCCTCATCCTCGCCGACCAGCCCACGCGCGGCATCGACGTCGGCGCAACGGAATTCATCCGCAAAAAGCTCGTCGAGCTCTCGCGCTCGGGCATCGCGGTGCTTCTGGTCTCGGCGGACCTCAACGAGGTCATGGAGCTGTCCGACAGTTTGATCGTCATGCAGGGCGGCCACATCGCGGCCTATTTTGAAGACACGAAATCGCTCACCGACGATCAGATGGGCGAGTATATGCTGGGTCTGAAGCAGCAGCCGGCGGAGCAGATCAGGAGGGTTTGTCATGACTAAAAAACGCGAACTCATGTTCTCTATCGTGCGGGGCCTGCTTGCCATCCTCATCGCCCTTCTCGTCGCGACGCTTCTGATTTTCATCAGCGCAAACGGCGACACGGCGGCAGAAAAGCTCGCCTCGACCGGAGACGCGCTCAAGCAGATGCTCATCGGCCCGCTGTTCCGCATGGGCAAAAACGGCACGCGCTTTGAAACGAAGCGTCTGACCGACATTCTGGCCTCGATGATCCCGATCATCTTCACGGGTCTTTCCGTCTGCGTCATGTTCTCGGCCAACCAGTTTAACCTCGGCTCCGAGGGCGGCATCATGCTCGGCGCGTTCGTGACCGGCATGGCGGCCATTTACCTTCCGATGTCCGCGGGTCTTCACCCGATCGTGGCGATTCTGCTCGGCGGTATTTCGGTCGGCGTGATGATGCTTTTGCCGGCACTTCTTAAGAGCAAGCTCGACGTGAGCGAAATGGTTTGCTCTTTGATGCTCAACTACATCGTCATGTACTTAATCAAGTTCGTCCTCAACACCTATCTTGCCGATAAGTCGAAGGGCCAGATCCAGTCGTATGAATTTCTGGAGTCGGCAAAGATCGCGCAGCTGGTGGACGACGGCTCGAAGCTCTCTGTGGGCTTTATCGTCGCCATCGCGGCGGTCGTCCTCTGCGGTCTTTTCATGTACCGCACGCGCTGGGGCTATGCCATCCGCATGATCGGCATCAACCAGGCGTTCTCGAAATATTCCGGCATGAAGGTCGGCACGATCATCGTTCTGTCGCAGGTTCTGGGCGGCTTCCTGGCCGGCATCGGCGGCGGCATCGAAATGCTCGGCCGGTACAAGACCTTCTCGTGGAGCTCTCTTCCCGGCTACGGCTGGACGGGCATCACGATCGCGATTCTGGCGGGCAACAACCCGTGGTTCGTGCCCCCGGCGGCGTTCTTTATGGCGTACCTCTCCAAAGGCTGCGATCTGATGGCGACGTATGCAAAGGTCCCGGCGCAGCTAATCGATATTATTCAGGGCGTCATCTTCCTGTTCTTCGCGGCTGAGCAGTTCTTGTCCAAGTACCGGCAGAAGCTCGTCGTCAAGTCCGCGCAGGAGGAGATCGAACGCAAGAGACTCGAAGAAGCGAAGGAAGGAGGACACGCAAATGCTTAGTTTTCTCAAAATGATGCTGACGCCAGAGTTCTTCTTCTCCATTCTCCGCATCTCCGCGCCCATCCTCTTTGCAACGCTCGGCGCCATCGTCGTTGAAAAGGCCGGCTTCTGCAACATTGGTCTCGAGGGCATCATGATGTTTGCCGCGCTGACCGGTTCTCTGGTGAGCTACTACGCAAACAGCTGGCTTGTGGGTCTTCTGGCCGCGCTCGTAATGGGCACGCTCATGGGGCTTATGATGGGCTTTTTCGCCTTCCAGCTCAAAACCGACATTACGCTCGTCGGCATCGCCGTCAACATGATGGGCTCGGGCGGCACGCTGTTTCTCTGCAAGGTCATCACGAATCTGACCGAGGGAAAGGCGATGGCGTCCAGCACGGGCCTCATCACCTCGGCGCTCTGCATCCCGAACATCACGATTCCGTTACTGAATAAAATTCCGTTCCTCGGCGGCGTCATTTCGGGGCACAGCCTGCTGACCTACCTCGCCTTCCTCCTCTGCGGCGTAACGTCCGTCATGCTCTACAAGACGAGCCTCGGCATGAACATCCGCGCGGTGGGCGAAAATCCGAACGCGGCGGCCTCCGTCGGCGTGTCGGTGCTGAAGATCAAGTACGTCGCGATCGCGTACTCGGGCCTCATGGCGGGCTTCGGCGGCGCGTTCATGTCAATGTCGTATGCGCAGGGCTGGAGCCTGGACATGGTCGCGGGCCGCGGCTTTATCGCGCTGGCAGCGCAGGCGATGGGCTCGGGCGAATGCCTCGGCGGTATGCTCTCGTCGCTCGTCTTCGGCTTTGCACAGGCGCTCGGCATCAAGTTCTCGGCAAGAGGCCTCGATTCGAACCTCGCCTCCCCGATCCCCTACGCCGTGACGATCATCGGCCTTGTCGTGTTCTCTCTGGTGCGCAGAAGCCGCATCAAAAAGCAGCATGCAGCATCGCAGCTGTAATAGCCTCGCAGAGTTTCGCCGCGCACGGCGAAATAAAATGGAAATCCATTTTATCCGGCGGCGGCTTCCGACCGGAAAAATACGTATCGCCTCGCAAGTGTGAGCTTTTTGCGCGGAGCGCAAAAAGCTTGCGCGCAGTCGAGGTGCAGCCCTTTATCGGAAAAGCGGCAGCTTTTCCGATAAAAATCGCCCGCCCGATCGGGCGGGCGCATTTTTATTGGAGGAACTATGTCTGAATTCAAGAAAATTCCCGTTATTTTAGACGGCGATCCGGGGCATGACGACGCCATCGGCTGGACGTTGGCACAGGGCAGCGGCCGGTTCGACATTCTGGCCGTGACCTCTTGCAGCGGCAACGTCGGCATTGAAAAAACGACCTACAACGCCCTTCGCGTCTGCACGCTCCTCGGCATCGACGCGCCCATCGCGGAAGGCTGCCCGCACCCTCTGACCGCGGACGTGATGAACGCGCCTTCGGTGCACGGCGAGTCCGGTCTCGACGGCCCGGCGCTTCCCGAGCCCAGGATGCAAAAGAGTGAGCTTTCCGCCGTCGAGCTGATGGCGAAGGTTCTGCGCGAATCGCCGGAGCCTGTCACGATCATCCCCACGGGCCCGGAAACGAACGTGGCCGCGCTCTTGCTGGCGCACCCGGAATTGAAGCCGAAAATCAAAAGAATCTCCCTCATGGGCGGCGGCATCGCTTCCGGCAACTGGACGCCCGCGGCGGAGTTCAACATCCTCGTTGACCCCGAGGCGGCGAAGATCGTCTTCGAATCCGGCATTCCCATCCTCATGGCGGGACTCGACGTGACGGAAAAGGCGCTGATCCTGCCCGAGGACTTCGAGCGTATCCGCGCACTCGGCAATCCCGTGAGCGATATTGTTGCCGAATGGCTCGAATTTTTCTATATCTTCCACAAGTCCATCGGCTATGAGGGAGCGCCCATGCACGACCCGTGCGCGGTGATGGCGCTGATTCACCCGGAGGTCTTTACCATGCGCCCCATGCACGTCGAAATTGAGACACAGGGCGAATACTGCCGCGGCTGCAC
>CAKUJL010000117.1 GCA_934661715.1 uncultured Oscillospiraceae bacterium
CAGGAGGATCTGATCTCGATCGGCACGATCGGCCTCATCAAAGGCATCTCCACATTCGACGCCAGCAAAGGCGCAAGGCTCGCTACCTATGCGGCCAGATGTGTAGAAAATGAGATCCTCATGCATTTCCGCGCTCAGAAGAAGACGGCTTCGGATGTTTCGCTTTCGGAGTGCATCGAGACGGGGAAGGACGGAACATCCCTGTCGCTTCTCGACGTCATCGACACCGACGAGGACCTGTTTGAGGACCTGAGCGCACGCGAGCTTCACGCGCAGCTGCGGCGGACGATCGACGAGGTTCTCTCGCCGCGCGAAAAGGAGATCATCACGCTGCGCTACGGTCTTGCCAACCAGCCGCCGCAGACCCAGCGCGAGATCGCCGCCCGCTGCGATATCAGCCGGAGCTATGTATCGCGCATTGAGAAAAAGGCGCTCAAAAAGCTCGAAGACGCGCTTTCTGCCTACCGGCCGGAGGATTAGACAAAAGCAAACCGGAAGACCTCCCGAGCGGGAGGCCTTCCGGTTTTGTATGCGGGAAATCATTCGCCGGAAAAGCTCCGGCAGTACACGGCCAGCGGACAGGCTTCGCACTTTGGCCGCCTCGCGACGCACACGGCTCTACCAAACAGCACCAGACGGTGGCAGAAGTCGGACGATTCCTCCGGCGGCAGGATGGCGCGAAGCTGCGTCTCGACCTTCGCCGGGTCCTTGCCCTCGGCCAGACCCAGAAGGTTCGTGATGCGGATGCAGTGCGTGTCACAGACGACGCTGCCGGGCGTTTTGTAGATGTCGCCCAGAAGAAGGTTCGCCGTCTTGCGCCCGACGCCGGGGAGGGACAGGAGCGCTTCCATCGTTCCGGGCACTTTGCCGCCGAACTGCTCTCGCAGCATCTGGCAGGCCAGAACAATATCCCGCGCCTTGTGCTTATAAAAGCCGCACGAGCGGACATAGTCCTCGACCTCGGCAATGTCGGCATCCGCGAAGGCATCGAGCGTCGGAAAGCGTTCAAAAAGCGCCGGCGTGATCTTATTGACGCGCTCGTCGGTACACTGCGCGGACAGGCGCACGGCGATCATGAGCTCATAGTCCTTTTTGTATTGCAGGGCGCAGACGGGGTCGGGGTAGGCCTCTTTCAGCGCGGCGATGATGTGCGTGACGCGGTCTTGCAGTTCCATGGTTCGTCCTCCGAAGGTCGATTCTGGAGAATCAAAAATTCTCTGATCTACAGTATAGCACGTTTTTCGCGCCGTGAAAAGAAGCGCCGGGAGAAACGGCGGTTGTAATTTCGCGGCAGGTTTGGTATAATTCAAACAAATGAACGAACAGGAGGCGGCAAAGCATGTATCAGCCGCTGGCAGACGCGCTTCGGCCGCAGGAACTGGATGATGTTTGTGGTCAGGCGCATATTCTGGGGGAAAACGGCCTGCTGCGCCGCATCATCGACTCCGGCAGCATCCCCAACATGATCTTCTACGGCCCGTCCGGCACGGGCAAGACGACCGTTGCGAACATCATCGCAAAGCGCACGCACCGCAAGCTCTGCAAGCTCAACGCGACGACGGCGTCCTCGGGCGATATCAAGGAAATCTACGCGCAGCTGGACACGTTTCTGGCCCCGAACGGCGTGCTTTTGTATCTGGACGAAATTCAGTACTTCAACAAAAAGCAGCAGCAGACGTTACTCGAGTACATCGAAAACGGCAAGATCACGCTCATCGCGTCCACGACGGAAAACCCGTATTTTTATGTCTACAACGCGATTTTGTCGCGCTCGACGGTTTTTGAATTCAAGCCCGTGCCGCCAGAGGAGTCTCTGCGGGCCATCGAGCGGGCGGTAAAAGCCCTGGAGCAGCAAAACGGCGTGACGGCAGACGCGGAAGAAGGCGTGCTTTCCTACATTGCGCAGGCCTGCGGCGGCGATATCCGAAAGGCGATGAACGCGGTGGAGCTTTTGTTCTCGGCCAGCGCCAGAAAGGACGGGAAGCTCACGCTGAGCCTTGCCGACGCAAAGCAGATCACGCAGCGCTCTGCCATGCGCTATGACCGGGCAGGGGACGAGCACTACGACGATTTGTCCGCGCTTATGAAATCCATCCGCGGTTCCGATCCCGACGCGGCCATCCACTATCTGGCGCGGTTTCTGGAGGCGGGAGACCTGCCTTCGGCGTGCCGGCGGATCCTCTGCTCGGCGTGCGAGGACATTGGTCTGGCCTACCCGCAGGCGATCGCCATCGTCAAGGCCTGCGTCGACAGTGCGCTGCAATTGGGTCTTCCGGAGGCGCGGCTTCCGCTGGCGGACGCGGTGATCCTGCTTGCGACCGCGCCGAAATCCAACTCCGGCTGCGTGGCCATCGACCGGGCGATCCACGACGTCAAGACCGGCAAAACCGGCAATATCCCGCGCCAGCTTCAGAACGTCCACGCCGACGGCACGGGCTTTGAGCGCGAACAGGGATATCTGTACCCGCACAATTATCCCCACGCGTGGGTGCGCCAGCAGTACCTGCCGGACGAAATCAAGGACCGGCGCTACTATGAATACGGCGACAACAAAACCGAGCAGGCGGCAAAACGCTACTGGGACGAGATCAAAAAGTAGAGTGGAGGACGCGCAATGGACGTACAGCTGGGCGATATTCTCATCATGAAAAAGGAGCATCCCTGCGGCGAAAAGCGCTGGCTGGTCCTGCGCACGGGCATGGATTTCCGGCTCCGGTGCATGGGCTGCGGGCACGAGGTGATGCTGCCGCGGTCGAAGGCGGAAAAGAACATCCGGCAGATCGTGCGCGAAAGCACGCAGGAGAAGACCTGAGGCAGGCCCCATCGCGCGGGACTGCCGGAACTGAAAATACAAGTGCATTCGGGCGAACGAGCGGCCGTAATTCCTTTTGGAATTGCGACCGCTTTTTTCTGCGCGTGGGGCTATACTTTGTCCGTAGGCAGATGCGGGAAGGAGGCGGGGGACTTGCGGGTTTGCGCGGAGGCTCTTTTTGCGCTCAACGCGGCGATCGACACGTCGCTTCTGGCGTGCAGCGCCCGTTTGTGCGGCGAACGGCTGCGATGGGGAAGGCTGGTGGCTTCCGGGGCGCTGGGCGGTGTGTACGCGGTGGCGGCGATTTTGCCGGGGGCGGGATTTTTGCGGCTGGCGGCAGTCGAGGCGTGCGCGGCGGTGCTTTTTTGTCTGGCAGCGTTCGGCGGAAGCAGGCGGCTATTTAGGCTCACGGCGTTCTTTTTCGCGCTGGCGGCGTGCTTCGCAGGGCTGGTGTTTGCCGTGACGCAGACAGCCGGGACAGGGCTTTTCCGGCTGCCGGGCGGCGGGCTGTATCCGGTGAACGCGGCGGGACTTCTTGCCGTGGGAGCGGTGCTGCTGGCCGCGTGCAGGCTGCTGTTTTCCGGCTTTGCGCAGCACACAAGGCGCGAGGTGCGGGAGCTGACGCTGGCGCTTTCCGGCCGGGGGGTTACGCTTCGCGCCCTTCTGGACACCGGAAACACGCTCAAAGACCCCGTGACGAACGAGCCCGTGCTCGTCGCGAACTGGACAGCGGCGCAGACGCTTCTGCCCGGCGTTTCGCTCTGCGAGGCGGATTTTCGCCATGCGCCGGAGCTGATGCAAAGGCTGTCACGAGAAGCGCCGGACGTGCGCTGCCGCCTGCTCCCGTATCGCGCGGTCGGGGTCAGCGAGGGGCTTTTGCTTGCGGTGCGCTGCACGGTGCGGCAAAAGGACGGGCGCGTTCAAAAGGCGCTTGCGGCGTTTTCGCCCACGCCCGTTTCCGGCGGAGAATTTGAGGCGTTGACAGGAGGAAGGGTATGAAATTGGACATTCGGAAGCTTCTGCGGCTGCTCGGCATTTTGCAGCCGGAGAAAATCATGTACATCGGGGGAAGCGACATTCTGCCGCAGCCCCTGCCGCAGGAAAAGGAGCAGGCGCTTCTCAAAGAGCTGGCGGCCGGCAGCGAGGCGGCCAAACGGACGCTCATCGAGCACAATCTGCGGCTCGTCGTGTATCTGGCGCGGCGGTTTGAAAACACGGGCATCGGCATGGAGGACCTCATTTCCATCGGCACCATCGGGTTAATTAAGGCCGTGTCGACCTTCCGCGTCGACCGGAACATCAAGCTTGCGACCTATGCCTCGCGCTGCATCGAAAATGAGATTCTGATGTTCATCCGCAAAATTTCCGGCCAGAAGGCGGAGGTCTCGCTCGACGAGCCGATCAACACCGACTGGGACGGCAACGAGCTGCTGCTTTCCGACGTGCTGGGCACTGAAGCCGACACCGTCATGCGCCCGATGGAGGACGATGTGGACCACGTGCTTTTGCATCAGGCGCTCGAAAAGCTTCCGGCGCGGGAGCTTCAGATCGTGCAGCTGCGCTTCGGACTTGGCGGCGGGAAGGAGAAAACGCAGAAGGAGGTCGCCGAGCTTCTGGGCATTTCGCAGTCGTATATTTCCAGACTCGAAAAGCGCATCATGCTTCGTCTGCGGCGGGAAATTTCGCGCCAGATGACCTGTTAACGGGACACGAACCGACAGAAAATTTCCTGTTGCCTGCGGGCGCAAGTTGTGCTATTATTATAGCGATTCTTTTATCGATAAGTTTTATCGATATAGATTTGCTGGATGACACTGGCAATGCGCGGCGACAGGGGAGACACAGCATGGAAAAAGAAATCTCAAGGGCGACGCTCAAGCGGCTGCCGACGTATCTTTCGTATCTCAAGGCGCTTCCGGCGGAGGCGTCGGCGAACATTTCCGCCACGGCGCTGGCCGCGGGGCTGCACATGGGCGAGGTGCAGGTGCGAAAGGATCTGGCGCTGGTATCAGACGGCGGACGGCCCAAGATCGGCTACAACCGGGAGCATCTGATCGCGGATATCGAGACCTTCCTCGGCTACGGCAACAGCAACGACGCGGTTCTCATCGGCGCGGGCAAGCTGGGAAGAGCCCTTCTCGGCTACGGCGGCTTTGCCGAATACGGGCTCAACATCGTCGCGGCCTTTGACGCAAACGACACGCTTATCGGCACGACCAACAGCGGCAAGCCCATCATGCAGCTGTCTCGTCTCGGCGAGGTCTGCCGCCGGCAGAAGATCAAGATCGGCATCATCACCGTTCCCGCGGAGTACGCGCAGGGCGTGTGCGACCTTTTGATCGAAAACGGCATTCTCGCCATCTGGAACTTCGCGCCCAAGCATCTGAACGTCCCGGACGGCATTCTCGTGCAGAACGAAAACATGGCCGCGTCTCTGGCGCTTCTTTGTAAGCACCTCAACGAGCGGATACAGGGCCAGGAG
>CAKUJL010000118.1 GCA_934661715.1 uncultured Oscillospiraceae bacterium
TACACGAGGCGAAGTTCGTCTCCCGTCAGCAGGCGCTCGATGAATTCGTCGCCACGCAGAATGACGCCGAGCTCTTTGCGGGCATCGAGGCAGACACCTTCCGCGACCGTTTTGTCGTAACGCTCGAGGACAACGGCCTCATCACGCAGACGAAGGCGATGCTCGAGCAGATCGACGGCGTGTCTGAAGTGGTCGCGCACGACGAGATCGCAAATGGCTTCCAGACGGTGCAGAAGGTTCTGAATATCGCGGCGATGGTCATCATTGTGGTGCTGTTCGTCGTTTCGATGTTCATCATTTCCAACACCATCAAGCTTGCGATGTATTCGCGCAGCCAGGAGATCGCGATCATGAAGATGGTCGGCGCGACGAACAGCTTTATCCGGCTTCCGTTCGTCGTCGAGGGCCTGATATTGGGCTTTTTGAGCTCTCTTGTCGCGTTCTTCCTCGAGTGGGGCCTTTACGATTTCCTCGGCTCGAAGATCGCGCAGATCGACACGTTACAGCTCATCTCCATCGTGCCGTTTGCCGAGTGCATCGAGATCGTCGCGATCGCCTACGCGGCTACCGGCTTCATCGTCGGCGTGTTCGGCAGTATGCTCTCCATCCGCAAGTTCCTGCGCGTGTGAGGGCCGAAACATAACAGGAGGAACCTGAATGAATTCTG
Organism: uncultured Oscillospiraceae bacterium; assembly: GCA_934661715.1. GTDB lineage: Bacteria > Bacillota > Clostridia > Oscillospirales > Oscillospiraceae > CAG-170. Next base: position 668 of record CAKUJL010000118.1, read on the forward strand.
GAAAACGGAACGCCGCACGGAAGATCGTTTGCGTCGTGCTGGCAGTCCTGATCCTGGGCTCGCTTGTGTCCGGGGCGCTCATCATGACCGTCCACGCCGCGAGCTCGAAGGAAATTGAAAAAGAACTCGTCGCGCTTCGTGATAAGCAGGCCGAGCTCAAAAAGGAAAGTGACGCCTTGCAGTCGTCCATCAAGGACAACCAGAGCAAAACGCAGACGCTCGTGCAGAAGAAGGCGGACATTGATCAGCAGATGGAAATGTCCCGCCAGACGATCGAAAACTTAAATCAGCAGATCCAGCAGTACAGTCTTCTCATCGCGCAGAAGCAGGACGAGCTCGAGCAGACGGAAGCAGAGGAAGACAGGCTCAACAAGCAGTACAAGACCCGCCTTCGCGCGATGGAGGAAACGGGCAAAATTTCCTACTGGTCGATCCTCTTCGGCGCAAGCAGCTTCTCGGATTTGCTCGACAAGGTCAACATGATCAACGAAATTGCCGAGTCCGACAAGCTGATGCTCGCGAAGATGGCAGACGTCGCCGCGCAGATCGAGTCCGAGCGTGCCGATCTCGAGACGCAGATGAACGATCTCGAGCAGGCGAAGGCCGATCTTGCGGAGCAGCAGACTGCGCTGGAGCAGCAGCGAGCCGAGTCTGACCAGCTGATTCTGCAGATGTCCGCGGAGTATGATTCTCTTTCCGAGGAGTATCAGAACTACGAGAAGCTCGAGGACGAAATGTCCGCGCAGATCAAAAAGACCGAGACCGAGTATTTTAACGCCCTGTCCAAGGAAGAGGCGGCTCGTCAGGCTGAGCTCAACCGGCAGAATAACAACAAGGTGCCGTCCAACAGCGGCTCGTCCGGCGGCTCGTCCACGGGAGGGTTTTTGTATCCGCTTCCCTACGCCGTGTCCATCACGGATGCATACGGCTACCGCATCCACCCCTTAAGCGGCACATATAAGTGGCACAACGGCGTTGACCTTGCGGCCGGTTCCGGCACGGCGATCTACGCCACGAAATCCGGCACGGTGACGTCTGCCTGCTACAACGAAGCCTACGGCTACATGGTGACCATCAACCACGGCGACGGCTATTCCAGCCTCTACGGCCACATGACGAACTACACCGTCTCCGCGGGCGATTACGTCACGCAGGGTCAGACCATCGGCTATGTCGGCTCGACCGGCTGGTCCACGGGCCCGCACCTGCACTTCACGATCTACTACAATGGCGCGGACGTCAATCCCATGAACTACGTATCCATGCCGTAAACGCGTTACCCCTATGTTTTTCCGCACCCACAGTCCAAAAACGGGCTGTGGGGCGGCTTTTTACAGAGCAAAATTGCTGACTGGGAGAACCTATGAAAAAATCACAGAAAATCCTGCTTTGCGTCCTGTGCGTGTTTGCGGCCATTGCGATTTTGGGCCTTACGTGGATGGCCTCTGCCCGCGTGACGGCGGCGAAAATTTACGAAACGCTCGAAGCCATGCCGGTCACGAACAAGACGAGCGAGGTCTCGGCGTATCTGGAGCAGTATTTCATCGACGACTACGACGAAACGAAGCTTGCCGACGCGGCGGCCTCGGCAATGGTCACCGCGACCGGAGACCGCTGGAGCTATTATTTAAGCGCTGCGGACTACCAGAGCTACGAGGAGAACATGAACAACGCCTACGTCGGCATCGGCGTGACCATCACGCTCGACGAAGAAGCGGGCGGTCTGCGCGTGGAATCGGTCGAGGCGAACAGCCCCGCGTTTGAAGCCGGCATCGAAGCGGGCGATATCATGTTAGAAGTCGAAGGGCAAAAGACGATCGACCTTGGCACGACGGGCACGCGCAATCTGGTTCGCGGCGAAGAGGGAACGACGGTGCACCTGAAGTTCCGGCGCGGCGACACGGAGTTTGAACGCGACGTGCTGCGTGCGTCCATCAAGACGGAGGTCGCGTCTTGCCGGATGCTGAACGATGCCATCGGCTACGTGAAGATCAACAATTTTGACGCTAGATGCTTTGAAGAGACGAGCACGTGCATTGACGAAGTTCTGGCGCAGGGCGCGAAAGCGCTCGTCTTTGATGTACGCTTCAACGGCGGCGGGTATAAGGACGAGATGGTCAAAATTCTCGACAAGCTGCTTCCCGAGGGCGTTTTATTCCAGAGCGAGGACTACGCGGGCAAAAAGCAGACCGACACGTCGGACGAGGCCTGTATCGAGCTTCCGATGGTCGTTCTGGTCAATCGCGATTCCTATTCGGCGGCGGAGTTTTTTGCCGCAGCCTTACAGGAATACGACTGGGCGAAGGTCGTGGGCGAGAAGACCTGCGGCAAGGGCAATTTCCAGACCGGCTTCCAGCTGTCCGACGGCTCGCTTCTCAACATTTCGATCGGCAAATACTACACGCCGCAGGGAAGAAGCCTCACGGACATCGGCGTCACGCCGGACACGGAACTCGAGTATGACGACGACACCTACGCGAAACTCTATTACGGCCAGCTTTCCGACGAGGAAGATACGCAATTGCAGGAAGCAATCGGGATTTTGACGAGCAAAATCTCTTGACAGACCGGAGCAGGAACTATATAATCAATTCGCTATGAATTTAGGCGTTGAAACCGCGAAAAACAGCGAATTTTTTACCATGGAGGTTGAAGATATATGGCAAAGGAATTCAAAATCAGCACGCTTCGGCTCAAAGAGCTCGAGCAGGAGCTGTTCTATCTGAAGACGACGCGCGAGAAGGAAGTCGCAGAGCAGATCAAAGAGGCGCGTTCTTTTGGCGACCTGTCCGAAAACAGCGAATATGACGAGGCCAAAAACGAGCAGGCCAAGCTCTACGGCCGCATCGCAGAGGTCGAAAACATTCTGGCCCACGCGGTCATCATTGACGAAAACGAAGACGCCGAGGGCAAGATCGGCCTTGGCTGCACCATTAAGGTCCTCGACCTCGAGACCGAGGAAGAGGAAATTTACGCCATCGTCGGCTCACAGGAGGCAAACCCGATGGAGTGCCGCATTTCGGACGACTCTCCGTTCGGCAAGGCACTGCTTGGCCACAGCGTAGGGGAGACCGTCGAGGTCGAGGCCCCGATCGGCACGCTGAAATACAAGATCCTGAGCGTCGAGCGATAAGAACAGAATTTTACAGAAGAATCGAGGGAAATAAGATGGAGCAGGAAAAGAAGAACCAGCAGGCGCCGCAGGAGCTTTCCGTCGGCGATCAGATCAAGGTTCGCCGCGAAAAGTTAGCCAGCCTTCAGGCTGAGGGCCGCGACCCGTTCGTGATCACGAAATTTGTCCAGACCACCAACAGCCGTGCGATCAAAGAAAACTTTGACGCCATGGAGGGAAAACCTGTTTCCATCGCGGGCCGGCTCATGTCCAAGCGCGGCATGGGCAAGGTGTCCTTCTGCGATTTACAGGACAAGGAAGGCCGCATCCAGCTCTACGCCCGCAAGGACGAGATGGACGAAGAGGAGTATAACCGCTTCAAAAAGTACGACATCGGCGATATCGTCGGCGTCGAGGGCGAGGTGTTCCGCACCCAGCGCGGCGAAATGTCCGTGCGGGCCAAGAGAATTACGCTTCTCAGCAAGTCCCTTCTGCCCCTTCCCGAGAAGTTCCACGGTCTGACCGACAAGGAAACGCGCTACCGTCAGCGCTATGTCGACCTGATCGTGAACCCCGAGGTCAAGCGGAACTTTATCATCCGTTCGCAGTTCATCAAGCACCTGCGCGATTATCTCGACAGCATGGGCTATATCGAGGTCGAGACGCCCGTCCTCAACACCATCGCAGGCGGCGCGGCGGCACGGCCCTTCATCACCCACCACAACACGCTGGACATCGACATGTACATGCGCATCGCGACTGAGCTTCCTTTGAAGCGCCTGATCGTCGGCGGCATGGACAGAGTCTACGAGGTGGGCCGTATTTTCCGCAACGAGGGCATGGACCCGAAGCACAACCCCGAATTTACCACGGTCGAACTCTATCAGGCCTATGCCGATTTCCACGACATGATGGATATTGCCGAGGGCGTCTACACGACGTTTGCCCAGAAATATCTCGGAAGCTACGAGCTCGAGTGGATGGGCGAAAAGGTCGACCTCACACCCGGCTGGCCACGGCTGACGATGGTCGAGGCCGTCAAGAAGTATGTCGGCGTGGACTTTGGCGCGATCACCGACAACGCAGAGGCTGTCGCTGCGGCGAAGGCGGTCGGCGTGGAGCTGGCCGAGGCTGCCGAAAAGACGTGGGGCAACGCGCTTTATGCCTGCTTTGACCAGAAGGTCGAAGAGCATCTGGTGCAGCCGACGTTTATCACGATGTACCCCGTTGAGGTCTCGCCGCTCACCAAGCGCAGCCCCGAGGACCCGAGACTGACCGAGCGCTTTGAGTTCTTCATCTGCCGCGCGGAGATGGGCAACGCCTACTCCGAGCTCAACGACCCCATCGACCAGAGAGAGCGCTTCATGAAGCAGGTCGAACAGCGCGAAAGAGGCGACGACGAGACCGAAATGCTCGATGAGGACTTCCTGACAGCTCTTGAATACGGCATGCCTCCCACGGGCGGCATGGGCATGGGCATCGACCGCGCCGTCATGCTCTTCACCGGCGCAGA
>CAKUJL010000119.1 GCA_934661715.1 uncultured Oscillospiraceae bacterium
TCCATGCACGGTACCGCGCGGGGTACGATGCAGGGGTCGTGCCGGCCCTGAATGTGCAGCTCCGCGTTCTGCATCGCGGAAAGGGAAACGGACCGCTGCGCTTTTCCGATGGACGGCGTGGGCTTGACGGCGGCGCGGAAGACGATGGGCATACCGTTCGAAATGCCGCCGAGAATGCCGCCGCAGTGGTTGGTCTCGGTGACGATCTTCCCGTTTTCTGCGCGGTAGGCGTCGTTGTTTTCGCTCCCGCGCAGCTTCGCGGCTTCAAAGCCGAGGCCGAATTCCAGCCCCTTGACCGCCGGAATGGCGAAGACGAGCTGGCTGATTCGATTCTCCAGCCCGCCGAACATCGGCTCGCCGAGTCCCGCAGGAACGCCGGTCACAACGCAGCGGATGATGCCGCCGACGGAGTCCTCCTCCGAACGGGCCTGCGCAATGGCGGATTTCATCTGTTCGGCCATTTCGTCGTCCGTCACCGGAAATTCCTTCTGATCGACCGGCTTTGTAAAGTCGGACGTGTCCTCAATTCCCGCGATGGCGTCGATTCTGGCGAAGACGTCAATGCCCTGCTGCTTGAGATACTGCTTGCAGATGCCGCCCGCGATGCAAAGAGGCGCTGTCAGACGGCCCGAAAAATGTCCGCCGCCCGCGACATCCTGAAAGCCCCGGAATTTTTCCTGCGCGGTAAAATCGGCGTGGCCGGGGCGGGGAATGTCGATCAGGTTGTTATAATCCTGAGACCGCGTGTTCGTGTTGCGGATGACGGCGCAAAGCGGAGCGCCGCAGGTGACGTTTCCAACGAGGCCGGACAGAAACTCCGGGGCGTCGGCTTCCTTCCGGGGCGTCGACCATGCGTTTTGTCCGGGGGCTCTTCTGCGCAGAAAGGCGGTGAGCTCGTCCATGTCGATCGCAAAGCCTGCCGGAAGACCCGAGACCGTCACGCCGATGGCGGGGCTGTGGGACTGGCCGAAGATCGAAAGCTCGATCGCGCCGTGATAAAAGCTGCTCATGCGGGTCCTCCTTTCAGGGCGTCTAACGTTTCCCAGAAGTTCGGGTACGATTTGGATGTGCACGCGGCGTTCTGCACGGTGACATCGCCTTCACAGCCGGACGCTAAGATCGCGGCCAGCATCGCGATGCGGTGATCGCCGAAGGAATCGGCTGTGCCGCCGGAAAGCGTTTTTCTGCCGGTGATGACGAGGCCATCGGGCAGTTCTTCCGCGCAGCCGCCAAGTGCTTTGATCGTCTCGGCCACGGTGTGCAGCCGGTCGGACTCCTTGAGCTTGAGCCGCGCCGCGTTTGTGATGCAGGTTTTCCCGTCTGCGAAGGCGGCCACGGCGGCCACGGCGGGGATCAGGTCGGGAATCGGTCCGGCGTCAATGGTGATGCCGTGAAGCTGGCCCTTCCGGACAAAAACGCCGGTATCGGTCACGGAGACCTCCGCGCCAAACTGCCGGAGAATGTCCAAAACCCCTTGATCTGCCTGCGTGCTGTTTTCCGCCAGACCCTCGGCGAGGATGCCGACTCCACTTAAAGCACCGGCGCAGAGGAAAAACGCCGCGCCCGACCAGTCGCCTTCAGCTGAAAGATCGGACGGAAGACGGTAGGCTTGACCGCCGGGGATCTGAAAGCCTGCGTCGGTTTTTGTCATCTGCACGCCGCTCTGCAAAACGGCGGTCTTCGTCATTTCAAGGTATTTTGCCGACTGGAGCGGCCCTTCCACCTCCAGCGTGCTCTCGCCGCGCAGAAGCGGCAGGGCGAACAGAAGCCCCGAAAAATACTGCGAGGAGACATTGCCGGGAAGGCGGAACGTGCCGGGCGTCAGCTGCCCCGAGACAAAGAGCTTCGCGCCCTCCTGCGAAATGTTCATGCCGTGCGACTGTAAGACCGTGTCAAACGGGTGAAGGGGCCGTTCGGGAAGCCGTCCTTCGAGTTCGAAAACGGCGGTGAGCCCCAGCGCACCCACGACCGGCAGCAAAAACCGCAGCGTCGAGCCGCTTTCGCGGCACTTGAGCGTACATAACCCATTGGGCTTCGGATGTTCGAACACCGGCGAAACGGTAATTTTACTGCCGCTTACTGTAATTTTCGCGCCCATCGCGGTCAAGCAGTCGATCGTCGCGAGAATATCGTCGGAAAATGTATCGCAAAAAACGGTAACAGGCGTTTTTCCGAGCGCCGCGCAGATCAGCAGCCGGTGCGCGTGCGACTTTGACGCCGGAGCGCAGAACGTGCCGGAAAGGGGGCCAGCTGAAACCGCGCGGTTCATTGTGCGCCTCCGGCCTTCAGCCAGTCGAGAAGATCGTCCGTTGCAATGGGAACGATGACGCAGCGGCCGATTTTTTCGGGGACAATGAGATTTACCGTGTGTCCCGCGGTCTTCTTGTCGTTCCGGACGATGGAAAGAAGCGTCTCGGCGGGGTAGGGAACCTCCGTCGGAAGGCTGTACTGCTGTAAAAGCGCCGTGAGCTGGTCAAGGACTTCCTGCTTGCAGTACTTTTTTTGGGCCGCCGCGCGGGTGATCATGACCATGCCGATCGAGACGGCCTGTCCGTGCGTGATGGTGAAATTGCTGGCCGCTTCGACCGCGTGGCCGAAGGTGTGACCAAGATTCAGCGTCTGCCGTGCGCCGGTGTCAAATTCGTCTTCTTCCACGACGTCGCGCTTCATCGAAACGCAGAACTCGACGATGCGCTCGACCTGCTCCCGCGGCGGCGTTTTTTGAAGCTCGTCAAAAAACGTGCGGCTTTTGAGCATCGCGGCCTTGATGACCTCGGCGCAGCCGTCCGTGAAGATGGGCGCGGGCAGGGTAGAGAGCGCATGCGGGTCGCAGAGGACCAGAGACGGCTGGCAGAAAGCGCCGACCAGATTTTTTCCCGCCGGAAGATCGACCGCCGTCTTTCCGCCGACGGAGGAATCGACCTGCGCCAGCAGCGTCGTCGGGATCTGGACGAAGCGGATGCCGCGCAGATATGTCGCAGCCGCAAAGCCCGCCATATCGCCCACCACGCCGCCGCCAAGCGCAACGACGAGGCCGCGTCTTGAAATGTGCTTTTCTGCCAGCGCGTTCAGAATGTCCGCGTAAACCGATAAATTTTTCGAAGCCTCGCCGTGCGGGAAGGTGAAATAGCCAACGTCAAAGCCCGCGCTCTGCATGGAAGTCAGCACCGTTTCGCCAAAAATCGGCCAGACGGCATCGTCACTGACGATCAGCACTTCGCCCGCGCCGCAGACTTTTTTGATCTCATCTCCAGCACGTTCCAGAAGGCCGCGGTTAATTAGAATATCGTAGCTTTTCGAAGCGCTTACATGGATGGTTTTCAATGGCCGTCGACCTCCTCCTTGCGGCGTCTTCCCTCGTCGAGAAGCTTTGTGAGCTCCGGTAAATTTTGTTCGGCAAGCGCCTTTTGGTACGCGGCGAGATTTTCGGACAAAATGTCAATTTCGCGCATGAGAAAATCGCGGTTCTCGAGAAACAGCTCTGCCCACATCTGCGGGTTCAGCCATGCCACGCGCGTCATGTCCTTGTAGCTTCCGGCGGAAAAGCCCTTGTGGCTGCCCGCGGTCGGACTTTTGATGTACGCGTTCGACACCACGTGCGCCAGCTGCGAGGTAAAGGCGATCATCTCGTCGTGCGCTTCTGCCGTCGTGACCGAGAATTTTTCAAATCCCGCCGGGGCGAGCAGATCCTTTGCCCGCTGCAAAAGATCAATATCGTCAAACACCGGCGGCACGAGCACCATCGGGGCCCCGTGATAGAGGTTTCCCCGCGCGTACTTGAAGCCCGAGTTGTGCGTGCCCGCCATCGGATGGCCGCCGAGATAGGTAAAGCCGTATTCCGCCGCCAGCGGGAAGACCGCTTTGCAGACCACGCGCTTTGTGCCGCAGCAGTCGATGACCATTGGTTTTTTGCCGATATACGGGGCCATTTCGCGAAGATACGCGATCGCGGCCTCGGGGTAGATCGCGACGAGCACAATGTCGCACGAGCCGATATTCTCTTTCGTCAAAGGCCCGGCGACTGCGCCTTCAATCTGCGCGAAGGACAGAACACTCTCGTCTTTGTCAAAGGCCAGAACCTCGTGCCCGGCCTGCTGATACGCCTTTGCAAACGAGCCTCCGATGAGGCCCAGACCCACGATGCCCGCTCTCATTTCGTCACGGCCTCCCGGACGCTGTTGACCTTGACGGAAAGCTCGGCGAACTGCGCCGGGGTCAGGGACTGTGCGCCGTCGCACAGCGCGTGGATGGGGTCGTTGTGCACCTCGACCATGATGCCGTCCGCGCCGCCAGCCGTTGCAGCCAGCGCCATCGGCGCAACCAGACGGTTGATGCCCGTTGCGTGGCTGGGGTCGACGATGACGGGAAGGTGCGAAAGCTCGTGGAGCATCGGCACGGCGGAAAGATCGAGCGTGTTTCTCGTGTAGGTCTCGTAGGTGCGGATGCCGCGCTCACACAAGATGACCTGCTCGTTGCCGCTGGCCATGATGTACTCGGCGCTCATGAGTAATTCCTTCATCGTCGCGGCAAGACCCCGCTTTAAGAGAATGGGCTTGTTCGTCTTGCCGAGCTCTTTGAGAAGGTCGAAGTTCTGCATGTTCCGCGCACCGACCTGAATGAGGTCGACGTCTTCAAAAAGGTCGAGGTGCCGCACGTCCATGATCTCCGTCACGATGGGAAGGCCCGTCTCCTTCTTGGCCGCCGACAGCAGGCGAAGACCCTCGGCCTTCAGACCCTGGAAGTCATAGGGAGACGTTCTGGGCTTGAACGCGCCGCCGCGCAGCAGCTTCGCACCCGCCTTTTTCACGTCGTTTGCAATGCCGATGATCTGCTCTTCCGATTCGACCGAGCACGGGCCCGCGATCATCGCGAAATGGCCGCCGCCGATCTTCACGCCGCTGACGTCAACGACGGTGTCGTCCGGATGGAACTTGCGGTTGCAGCATTTGAACGGGTCAGAAACGCGGCGCACAGCGTCGACAATGTCGAGACTCGCGATCAGGTCCATATCCACGGATTTGGTGTCTCCGATGAGACCGAGGACGGTCTGATAATCGCCCTGCGAAATATGGACGCCCAGGTTCTGGGACTTGAACCAGCCGATCAGCTGGTCCCGGCGAGCTTCGCTGACATTGGGTTTCAAAATAACGATCATGGTCTTGCACCTCCAAAAAATAAGGGCGGCACAGGGAATCTGTGCCGCCCGAAAAAC
>CAKUJL010000120.1 GCA_934661715.1 uncultured Oscillospiraceae bacterium
ATACCAAACTTCGCCACACCCCGTTAGCTCGATTATTATAGAGAAGAAAACGGGATTTGTCAAGAGGGAAAGCATGATTTTCTTTTCCCGGCATAAAAATGAACAGGAGGCGATGGACATGGAGGAAAAGAAAACCGCGCGGGAAGGGAAAAGGGGCCGTCTTGCGCAGTGGCTTTCGCGGCTTTTTCTGGCGCTGGCGGTGACGGTGACGGTGCTGACGGTCCGGACCTGCTGCCCGCAGCTCACGCAGGCGGCGCGGGCTGCGCTGGGGCTTTCCGAGGGCGGACGGACGCAGGCGGCTTTTTCGGTGCTGCGCGAAAAGCTCTCGGAGGGAGAAAGCGCGGTGGCCGCGTTCGCAGAGTCCTACAAAAGCTTTGCGGGTGGACAGGGTTGACCTCACGCCCGGTTTTGCTGCCGCACTGTGCCTGCTGCGGCTCGTGGCTCGGCCGGAGGCTTTCGCGGCTTTTCTCGCGGCGGCAGCGGCGCACGAGGCGGGGCATCTGCTGACGCTTTGGCTGCTGGGGGCGAAGGTCTCGTCTGTCCGGCTGGGCTTTCTGGACGCGAGGATTTGCGCAGGCACGCTCGGCTACCGCGAAGAGGCCGTCTGCGCCATCGCGGGACCCGCGGCAAGCGTTCTTTTTTGTCTGCTGCTTCGAAGGCTTGCCCCGACGTTTGCGGCCATCAGTCTGCTTTTGGGGCTATTTAACGCGCTGCCGGTGTTTCCGCTCGACGGCGGACGGGCGCTGCGGGCAGGGCTGGGGCTGCTGCTGCCGCTTGAAACGGCGCAGAAAATTTGTTTGGGTATCAGCGCGGCGTTTCTCACGGCGGGACTGGCGGCGGCGCTTTACGGCGTGCGGAACTGCGGGCTCGGGCTGGGGCCGGTTTTGTTGTGGAGCGCGGTTCTGGTGCGCGTGGTGCGCTATGCGGGCGAAGAGGGGCTTGTTTCTCGCGGTCTGGTAAGGTATAATGAATAGGGCAACACCGCGCAATTGCGTCTTCGCGCTTCGACGGATCTTTTTCGCCAATTCTGCGGTTTGAAAAGTTTGAAATACATACAGTATTCCTGCACTTTTCAAACCTTGCCTTGACGAAAAATCTCTCGCCGAATCTGCTCGCCGAATTGTGCGGTGTTGCCATGGAACTTTGACTATTTTTGAGGTAGAGCTATGACGGATACCTTACACAGAATCCTGCCGCAGGTGCAGAAGCCCGCACGGTATGTCGGCGGGGAGTACAACCAGATCGTAAAGGACAAGAAGACCATCGACGTGCGCGTGGCGTTCTGCTTTCCGGACACGTATGAGATCGGCATGTCCAACATCGGCATGCGCATCTTATACGGGCTCATGAACGAGCTGCCCGGCGTGTGGTGCGAGCGGGTCTTTGCGCCGTGGGGCGACATGGAGGAAAAAATGCGCGAAAACGCGATCCCCCTCTACGCGCTCGAGAGCCACGACCCGGTGAAGGCGTTCGATCTCATCGCCTTTACGATCGGCTACGAGATGAGCTACACGAACATTCTCAATATGCTGGAGCTTTCGTGCGTGCCGCTGCTGGCCAAGGACCGCGAGGGACTGGAGAATATCGTCTTCGCGGGCGGCGTTTGCGCGGTGAACCCCGAGCCGCTGGCCGATTTCATCGACTTTTTCTCCCTCGGCGAGGGCGAGGATATCACAAAGGAGATCATCGGCTGCTACCGGGAGGCGAAAAAAGACGGCTGCTCGAAGAGGGACTTTCTTCTTCGCGTGAGCAAAATTCCCGGCGTCTATGTGCCGTCCCTCTATGAGCACACCTACAACCCAGATGGGACGATTGCCGCCATCACGCCGCTGCACGGCGCACCGGAAACGGTCACAAAGCGCATCGTGCAGGATCTGGACAAGGCGTATTTCCCGGCAAAAACGATCGTTCCCTCGACGGAGATCGTCCACGACCGGACAAATCTCGAGGTCTTCCGCGGCTGCATCCGCGGCTGCCGGTTCTGTCAGGCGGGCTTCTGCTACCGTCCCGTGCGGGCCAGAAGCGCGGACGTTTTGTGCGAGCAGGCAATTGAAGCGCTCGAGGACTCCGGAAACAGCGAAATTACGATGGCAAGCCTCTCAACGTCCGACTACCGGCACCTTCCGGAGCTGGCGGACAGGCTGCTTTCCTACTGTGAGCCGCGCAAGATCAATCTGTCGCTGCCGTCGCTTCGCGCGGACAATTTTTCGCGGGAGCTCATGCTCAAGGTGCAGAAGGTGCGCAAAAGTGGCCTTACCTTCGCGCCCGAGGCGGGGTCTCAGCGGCTTCGCGACGCGATCAACAAAAATGTCACCGAGCACGAAATTTTAGAGACCTGCGCCACGGCGTTCTCCGGCGGCTGGAACAGCGTAAAGCTCTATTTCATGCTGGGTCTTCCCACGGAGACGGACGAGGATGTGGCGGAAATTGCCGAGCTCGTCAATAAAATCGTCTATTGCTGGCGGCAGAACGCGTCAAACAAAAAGCGGCGGCTGTCCATTAACCTTGCCACGGCCTTCTTTGTGCCGAAGCCGTTTACGCCGTTCCAGTGGGAAAAGCAAATACCGCCGGAGGAATATCTGCGCCGAGTACATCTTCTTCAGAGCTGTCTGACGGCGCGGGGCGTGGACTACCGGTACCATGAGAGCGATCTGAGCAGGCTTGAGGCTGTCCTTGCACGCGGCGACCGGCGGCTCGGGAAGGTTTTGCTGCGGGCGCACGAGCTGGGCTGTAAGCTCGACGGCTGGGACGAATACTTCCGGAACGATCTGTGGATGCAGGCGTTTTCTGACTGCGGCGTCGACCTGGAGCATTACACCACGCGCGGCTTCGCGGAAGACGAAATTTTACCGTGGCAGACGATCGATGTCGGCGTGACGAAGCGGTTTTTCCTGCGCGAGCGGGCGCTGGCTTACCAGTCCGTCACGACGCCGGACTGCCGGACAAGCTGCGCCGGGTGCGGCGCACGGAATTTAAGTGAAAGGGGCGTGTGCGATGAATAGGCTGCTGTTTTCCAAAACGGGCGACGCGGTGTATCTGTCGCATCTGGACCTCATGCGCGTTTTTCAGCGGGCTTTCAAGCGGGCGGGCATTCTCATCTGGCACTCGCAGGGCTTCAGTCCGCGGGCGTATGTGTCGATCGCGCTGCCGCTGCCGGTGGGCATGGAGAGCCGGTGCGAAATTCTGGACTTTGAAATTGAAGACGGCTCAGTGGAGCTTCAGAGCCTTCCCGGCAGGTTAAACGCTGTCCTTCCCGCGGGCATCCGCGTTTTGAGCGCCTATGAAAGCTCACGCAAAATAAAAGCGCTGACGAAGCTTCGAGCTGACGTGACGCTCGAATATGACCGCGGCGTTCCGGACGGGGCGCAGAAGGCGCTGACGGCGCTTTTTTCGCGCGAGAGCCTCGTGATCGTCAAGCGCAGCAAAAAGGGCGACAAGGAAGTGGATATCAGGCCGCTTCTGTTTTCGCTTTCCATCGCGAGGGTGAGCGAACAGGAGCTTCGCATCGAGACCGTCCTTTCGGCGCAGAATCCGGGCCTCAATCCGCAGCTGCTTCTCACGGCGATCGAGACGTATCTTCCGGAGCTCAAGCCCGATTTTGCAAAGGCGCGGCGGCTCGAGGCGCTGGACGATGAAAACAATCCCTTCCGGTAAAGGAGACGCTATGCACGGACACGTTACGATTTTAGGCTATACCCCGAATATCGAGGCTGCGATCGCCTCGGGCGGCAGAATTTCCACCATGGACGGCACGGCGGACGAAATCTTCGCAAAGTCCCTTGCCGCCGGGAAGGAAAAAAACGAAAAACTCATCGGAAAGGTTTTGTCCTTGGGCCACACGTCGGTGCTCGAGCACGGGTTTTTGAACCTCGCGTTTGAGAACGTTTCGGTGCTGGCCGAGCAGTTCCTCATTGAATTCCGCCTCGCGTCGTTCACGGTCAAATCGCGGCGCTATGTCGATTTTTCGAAGGCGGGCTACGTTTCGCCGGCGTTTGAAACACAGAAGCAGCAGGAAATTTTCGACGAAGCCGTGACCGGCATGTTCCGGATCTACGACGAACTCGAAGCGGCCGGCGTTCCGAAGGAGGACGCGCGGTTCGTGCTGCCGTACTGCTTTTGCAGCAACTTCTTCTGCTCGATGAACGCACGCCAGCTTGTGCACGTGATGAACGAGCTGACCTATGGCCGGGGCAGAAAAATCCCCGAGCTGCGCCAGCTCGGCGAGAGCCTTTTTGCGCAGTGCGAAGAAAAGCTCCCCTTCCTCGCCGTGCGCAAGGAGGCGGCCTACCGCGGCCAAACTCTGCCGCTTCCGGCGACCTCGCCGCTGGAACCGGAAAGAGAAGTGACGCTTCTGGCCGGAACCGATGCGCCGGAGAAAAAAATCTGCGCGGCGGCGTATCTTTCGCGCGGCCTGACCCCGCCGGAGCTATCGGTCGAGCAAACAAAGGAAATCCTTCGTGCGATGCTCGGAAATCCCAGAAAGCGCGAACTCGAGCAGGCAAGCTTTACGCTATTATACGGCGGGATGTCGCTTGCCGCGCTGACGCATCTGACGCGCCACCGGATGCAGGCGCTGGCCGCGCCGGACCTGCTGAAAGCGGCACGGTATGACCGCTTTGTGCTGCCGGAAAGCGTCGTTTCCGCGGGGCTTGAGGCGCGGTACCGCGAAGCGTTTTCGATGGCGGAACAGGCGGCGGGGAAGCTTCAAAAGTGCGGCGCGGGAGAGGACGTGCTGTCCTACTTGCTTGTGAGCGGGCTGAAGGTCCCGGTCGTCTCGACGATGAACGCCGGAGAGCTCGTGACGTTTTTCCGGCTTCGCACGTGTGAGCGGGCGCAGTGGGAAATTCGCGAGCTTGCCGCCGAGGCGCTCAAGGTCCTTCACGCGGCGCACCCGGTGCTGTTTTCGCTTTACGGGCCGACGTGCTACATGACAGGCGCCTGTCCGGAGGGAAAAATGTGCTGCGGGAAAACGCGCGAGGTGCGGGAGAAATTCTCCGGAACACTGTAAATACAAAAGAAGGGCTTGCCTTTTCAGGCGGGCCCTTTTGCAATTCTTAGGATTTCTTAAATTTTCGGGAAAACCGGGAAAATGGTGCTATACTGGAAAAAAACAAACGCCGCGGGAACTGTTTGGCGCGGAGAAGCGTCTAACAACTACCCG
>CAKUJL010000121.1 GCA_934661715.1 uncultured Oscillospiraceae bacterium
AAAATAAACTGCACTGCTTTTCCGGGATCGTGCGAAGAAACCGATCAATGGCCGCGCCGAGTTCCCGCTCATCCATCGTCTGCTCGACGCCTCCCATCGCCGGAACGCACTCCGAGAGCTCATCGAGCGCCGCGGGGAAGCTGTCTCCGCCGCGTTTTTCCGCGTGGGCCGCCTTGTACCGGTCGAGAGACAAGTTGCGCGTGATGCGGCCCAGAAACGCCGATAATATGGACGGCCGCTGCGGCGGCATCGCGTTCCACGCCCGGAGCCACGTGTCCGAGACGCACTCCTCGGTGTCTTCGAAATTTTTCAGAATGTTGTGGGCAATTGCGCGGCAGTAGCCGCCGTATTTTGTATCCGTCTCCTGTACGGCCTGTTCCGACCTTGCCCAGTACAGGTCGATGATCTGGGAATCTTCCATAGCGCCCTCCTTCTGTCTGTCTACCATGTAAGACGAGAAATTTCGCCTTCGGTTGCACGGTTTTGTTTTTTTAGTATAGCATAGTCAAACGGTTTCGGAAATGGTATAATGTCCCCAAATGAAAGGTAAGGAGAATGCAGTATGGAATTGCGCGTTCTGGCCGTGGGCGACGTGGTGGGCACGCCGGGCCTGCGGTTTCTGGAACAAAAATTACGGGGCGTAAGACGCCTGTATGAGATTGATTTTTGCATCGTAAACGGCGAAAATGCCAGCGGCGTTGGCCTAACGCCGCAGCAAGCGGAGAGTATTTTTGATGCGGGCGCGGATGTCATCACGCTGGGAAACCACACGTGGAACCGGCGGGAGATCTGCCCGTTTTTGGACGACTGCGCGTATATTTTAAGACCCGCGAACTTTCAGCCGAGTCTTCCGGGGCGCGGCTGGGGCGTTTTTGAAACGAAAGCAGGGCCTGTGGCGGTTGCGAATTTAATTGGCCGCTGCTCGATGGACTTCGGGCCCGACAATCCCTTCCGCGTGGTCGATCAGATTTTGAAGGACGTGGGAGATATCCCCATTTTTGTGGATTTTCACGCCGAAGCGACGAGCGAGAAGCTTGCGATGGGCTACTATCTCGACGGAAAGGTCTCGGCCCTCTGGGGCACGCACACGCACGTTCCGACGGCAGACGAGCAGATTTTGCCGAACGGTACCGGCTATCAGACCGACATCGGCATGACGGGGCCCGTCGTTTCCGTGCTTGGCGTCAAGCCCGAGCAGTCGATCGCGATGTTCCGCGGGGAATTAACGAGCCGGTATGAAACGGCGCCGGGGCCGTGCAAGCTCTGCGGCGCGGTGTTTACGATCGATCCCAAAACGAGGCTCTGCACGCAGACAGAAAGGGTGACGGTGCTGTGATCACATTTTTACACGCGGCGGACCTGCATCTGGACGCGCCGTTTTCCGGCCTTTCTCCCGTGCAGGCGGCAAAGCGTCGCGAAGAGCAGCTGGCGCTCGTGCGCGAACTGTTCGAACGGGGCAGCGAGCGGGGCTGCACGCTTGCGCTTCTGGCGGGAGACCTCTTTGACGCGCCGGAGGTGCGGCCGGACACACTGGAGCAGGTGCAAAGAGCCTGTGCGGGCTTCCACGGACATATTTTCATCGCGCCCGGAAACCACGACTGCTGCAAGCCCGGCGGCGTCTACTCCATTGGCGGCTGGCCGGAAAACGTCCATATTTTCACGTCGCGGGATATTTCCTGCGTCGAGCTGCCGGACTGCACCGTCTATGGCGCGGGCTTCGCGCAGGTCTGTGAAAACGCGATGCTGGACGGCTTTCACGCAGAAGGCGGGAAACCTGCCCTCATGGTCCTGCACGGCGACTGCCTGCAAAAGGACTCGCCCTATGACCCCATTACAAAAGAGCAGATCGAACGCTCGAACCTCACCTATCTCGCCCTCGGCCATATTCATCAGGCAAGCGGTCTTTTACGCGCCGGAGGGACGTTTTACGCGTGGCCCGGCTGCGCGATGGGGCGCGGCTTTGACGAGCTGGGCGAAAAGGGCGTGTATTTTGGGAGAATTACGGATTCCGGCGAGGTCTTCTTGGAATTTGCGCCGCTCGGCGGGCGAAAATACGAAATTTTGCGCGTGGAAGCGGGAGACGACGCGCTTTCCGCAATCGAACAGGCTCTGCCGCGAAGCACGCAGGACGATATCTACCGCATCATACTCACGGGCCAGGCCGCGCTTCCGGACACGAGAGCGCTCACCCGCGCGTTAGAGGGCCGCTTTTTTGCCCTTACCATCCGCGACGAGACAAGACCGAAGCAGGACCTCTGGAGCGGCGCGGGCGAAGATACGCTGCGGGGTTTCTTTTTGCAGACGCTTCGCACGCAGTATGACGCGGCAGCCGACGACGAAACCCGGCGAAAAATAGCCCGGGCGGCGAAATTTGGACTCGATGCGATGGAAAACCGGCTGGAGGTGGACGGATGAAGCTTTTGAAACTGACCGCCAGCTTCGGCGGCCTTCAGAAACGGGAGCTGACACTGGATGGCGGGCTCAACGTCTTCTGCCTTCCGAACGAGGCCGGAAAATCGACGTGGAGCATGTTCCTTCTTTGTATGTTCTACGGCGTGGACACCTCCGAGCGCCCGGCAAAGGGCGTGCTCCCGGTCAAGACGCGCTTTAAGCCGTGGTGGGGCGGCAGCATGGAGGGGCGCATGGAACTCGAGTGGCAGGGGCGGCGCATCGCCATCGAGCGCACCAGCACCGCAAGAGCGCCTTTGGGCCAGTTCCGCGCGTGGGACTTAGATTCCGGCGAAAAGATCCCCGAGCTCACGGCGGACAACTGCGGCGAGACGCTGCTGGGCGTTCCGCGAAGCGTGTACCTTCGAAGCGCCTTTCTCGGCCAGAACGCCCTCGCGGTCACGCAGGACGCGGCGCTTGAGAGGCGGCTTTCCAGTTTGGTCACCAGCGGAGACGAATCCGTCAGCGCCGCCGAGACGCAAAAACGCCTCAAGGACGCACGAAACCGCATCCGGCACAATAAGACGGGCCTTCTTCCCGACGCGCAGCGGGAGCTCGAGACGGTAAACGACACGCTTTCGCAGCTGCACGCGCTTCTTTCCCAGACGGCGGAGGGCCGCGCAAAGGAGCAGCAGCTTTTCGCCCGGCAGCGGGAGCTGGAAGCGGACATCTCCTGCTTTGCGCGATATCAGACCGCGCAGCGCTTCTTAAAAAAGCGCAAACAGGAGCAGCTCGTGGAGGACAAAACGCGTGCGGCAGAACAGGCGCTGCAAAACGCGAAGCAGTATCCCGAAAAATCGCGGCTCGAGGCACTTTCCAAAGACCTCGACACGCTGGAATCCAAGCGCACGCTTCTGCCGCAGACGCCGAAGGACCCGCCGCTGCCTCCCGAAAAGCCCGTCTGCCCGCCGGTGTTCGCGAATCTTTCGGACGAGGAAATTCTCCCGAAGGCCGAGCGGGACGCAAAACGCTGTGACGCGCTGATGCAGGAAAAGAAAGCGCCCGCCGCGCTCGCGTTTGCCATCGGCTTTTGCTTCCTTGTGGCGGCGATTTTGCTTTTTGCGCTGGCAAAAAATCTGCCGCTGGCGATGCTTGCCGCAGCGCTGGCCATTGCCGGTCTGGGCGCTGGCTTTTGGAACGTCCGGAAAAACCGCCTGCGGGAGGAAAAGCTTCACGAGGCGAAGCTTCTTTGTGCGCAGTATGAAAACCGGGAGCCTTCGCAGTTCGTAAGCTTTGCGGCAAACTATCACGCGTCGGCCCTTCTTTTCCGGCAGGCGCAGACTGCTTACGAGACCGCGCTTCAGGAATACCGCACGGCTCGACAGGACGCGGAAACGGCGCGGGGCGCATATCTGGAGCTGCGCGGCAGACTTCTCGGCGGCGTCAACGCGTTTGCGCCTGAAGTAACGGAGGAAGAAGCGGCTCGAGAAGCGATCGATCACGCGCTTTCCGCATGGGCGCAGGCGGACGCGGCGCAGGACGAAGCATCCCACGCAAGGGCCGCGTTGGAGGCCATCTGTCAGGCGCTCTCGAACGAAAAAGAGCCGGAGGTCCCGGCGGGAGACTGGGCGCAGTTTGATCTTCCCGCGGCAAAGCAGGAGCTGGCATTTACCGTTTCGCAGCTTTCGCGTCTTCGCTCCGAGCTCGACCGCAGCCGCGGCGTTTTGCAGACGCTGGGAGACAGTGCGGCCTTACAGGCGCAGAAGGCGGCGCTGGAAAGCAGAATTTCGGAATTGCAGGAAAGAGACGAAGCGCTATCCATGGCGCAGGCGGCATTGGAGGAGGCTTCCTCTGCGCTTCAGACGCGCTTTGCCCCGAGACTGACCGCCCGGGCCGCGGAAATTTTCGCAGGGCTCACCGGCGGGCGGTATGAGCAGATGACGCTCGACCGGCAGATGAACCTCTGGGCGACGGAAACGGGCGAGGTCGCGCAAAGGCCGGTGCTGGCGCTCTCCGGCGGAACGGCAGATCAGCTGTATCTGGCGCTGCGGCTTGCGATCGTGGAGCTGGCGCTGCCGGATGACGCGCCGATCGTGCTGGACGACGCGCTTGCGATGTTCGACGACGAGCGGGCAGAAAAAGCCCTGCGGGTTTTGAAAAAGCTCTCCGGAACGCGGCAGATTTTGCTTTTCTCATGCCACAGCCGGGAGGCGCAGATGCTCGAATCGCTGTAACTGGATATTTGGAGAAAATGACAAGGGTGCGGCCTGCATCCTTGTCATTTTTGTCGGAACTGTGCCTATCTTTTTGGGCTTGCCTGCGCTATAATTTAGCCAGCTAAACAATTAGCGTGTTAGCATATTAGCGTATCAGAAAAGACCGGCGGCACGCGCCGCCCATCGAGAAGAAAAGGAGGAAGCTATGAAGAATTTCACCATGAAGCGGGTGCTGGCAGGCGTTATCGGCGCGGCGAGCCTGATCGCGTCGAGCCTTACCATGGCCTCGGCCTGCACCACCATCTACGCGGGCGCGAATCTCACGCAGGAAGGCACGAAGTTCATCGCGCGAAGCGAGGACTACGGCTCGGACATGAACAAGCTCTGGTTCGTAAGCGAACGCGGCGCATACAAGGGCACCTATCGCGGCTGCCCGGAATACGGCCCCTTTGTTTATGAACTCTCGCACCCCAGCTACCGCTTCACGTACTTCAAAAACGACAATGTCTACGACGGCGTCTGCCCCGAGTGCGGCGAGGAAAATGCACAGCA
>CAKUJL010000122.1 GCA_934661715.1 uncultured Oscillospiraceae bacterium
TCTGCTGGAAGAACTCAAACGGGTTCATATTGCCATAGCCGTAGCTGTAGCCGTTCGAACCGTCGGAGCTACCGGACTGACCCTGCTGACCGCTCTGCTGATTGTCCTGCTGGCTCTGCTCGTTCTGCGCGGCATTCTCCCGTTCGGTGATCACGTCGTCCGTGGGCCGCTCGTCAAGGGTAACGGATGCTTCAACCTCCGCACCCGCACGGTAGACCTTGATCGTCGCAGTATCGCCTGCTCTGCACTTATTGAGCGCTGCCACCAGATCGGTATAGGACGCAATCTCCGCATCGTTGAAGCCGATGATGATATCGCCCTGCTGGAGTCCTGCCTTTTCCGCGCAGCCGCCCGCTTCCACGCTCTGGATCATCGGGCCGGTCGGAAGGCCATAGGTTGCGCCTGTCGAGCTGTCGAGATCCTTGACTGTCACACCGAGATACGCTCTGCCGGTCACATGGCCGTACTGCTGAAGATCATACACAACGCGCAGCGCGTCGTTAATGGGAATTGCAAAGCTGATGCCTTCAATACTCGCGCCCGAGGACGTGGAGCCCGAATATTTTGCGCTCGTGATGCCGATGACGTTGCCGTTCATGTCAAAGAGCGGGCCGCCGGAGTTGCCGGAGTTGATGGCCACGTCCGTTTGCAGCATGTTGATGGGCTTGCCGTCGGTGTTGATCTCGCGGTCGAGGGCACTCACAACGCCCGCCGTCATGGTGAAGGTCAGCTCGCCCAGAGGGTTGCCGATGGCGATGACCTCTTCGCCGACCTCGATCTGATCAGAGTCGCCGATGGTCACAGCCTGCAAGCCGGTCGCGTCGATTTTCAGAAGCGCCACGTCGTTCATTTCGTCGGTGCCGACGATCGTCGCGTCATACTCGTCGCCGTTGTAGAGCTTGACAGTGACGCTCGTCGCGCCTTCCACGACGTGGTTGTTCGTCACAACATAGCCGTCACTCGTCAGGATGAAGCCGCTGCCGCTGGCGGAGGCCGATGCGACCTGACCCCAGACGTTGGTGGTGATCTGCGTCGCAATGCCGACACAGGCGTTGACGTTCATCGCGTAAACTTCCTTGGGGCTGAGGCTCTTGCCGGTGTCATTGCTCGAAAGCGACGTCGGAAGCTGGGACTTTTCGATGGTGTAGCCGGACTGCGTGTCCTCGGCCGCGGCATCCTGCGCGTCCTGCGCGGGCTCGACGGTCTGGCTGCTCATGGTCTCGGCCGCTTTGGCGTTGTTGGCTTCCTCGTTCTTGCGGCTGATGTTGTTGATGACCGAAGTCAGCGCCGAGCCGCCGATGGAGGCGACCAGCGCCACCGCGACAAGCAGCGCGATCATGCGGCCTCCGATGCCGTTATTTTTCTTGTTGTGGTTCTGATTCTGGTTGTAGCCGGAATCGTAGGACGGATTGGGTCTGTATCCTTCCGAGCCGTTCGAATCGTCCATGGACTCGAAAGAATAGTTCATTCTCTCATTGTCATGTTCCATCATAATGATCTGCTCCTTTATTTCACGCTGATTGCTGCATCAACGCTTCCTCTTTTGTATGATGCTATCCTACCGTGCAATTATGACCAGATTATGACGATTCAAAAAACGTTGTTTTAACATTCTCGGGCGGGTTTGTGAACAAAACCCGCCCGAGAAGATTTCCGTATTATGCCGCCGCGTCCTTTTTATAGGGGTCGAGGAACGGCGCGGGAGCCTTTTTATACGTCGCAAGGCTCACGAGAACCAGCGCCAACGCGCACGCGATCGCGCCCGGCACTGTTGCGCCGATGCCGAAGGGAAGACCGATGAGCTTCCAGAGAATCGTCACCGAGAAGCCCGCCGCCATGCCTGAGAGGATACCGGCCTTCGTGGCCTTTTTCCAGTAGAGCGCGGCAAACGCGGGAAGACCGGCCGCCGCGGCGTAGAAGCTCCAGGCAAACATCAGAATGTTGTACGCGTTTTTGATATACAGCGCGATAATGAGCGCACCCAGCGGCAGAACAACCGCGAACACACGCGTCAGCAGCAGCTCCTTCTTTTCCGGGATACCGGGCTTGAAGGTCTTGTAGATGTCGTGGACGCATGTCTGCACGGAGACGATGAGATAGCTGTCCGCCGTGGACATGATGACAGAGAGGATGCCGGCAAGCGCAAGGCCCGTCAGGCCAACCGGGAGAATTTCGATGGCCAGCGCCGGAACGACCGCGTCGGTAGAGCCGTAAGCGATGATCTTGTCCGCCGGAACGAGCTGGTGCGCGACCACGCCCATGAACCACACAAGGGGGATCGTCAGGCCGTAGGCAAGCGTGCCGAGGAACAGGCCCTCTTTCGCGGCCTTCTGGCTCTGCGCGGCAAAGGCTCTCTGCCACATTTCAGCGCCCGCGAGCGTGAAGACGAAGTACGTGATGATATCGCCGACGATGCTGCCGTCAATGTACGGCTTCGAGAGCTCGGGCGCGAGATTCGCAAGGAAATTGCCCACGCCGCCGAGCTTTGCAAGCGACGCCGAGGGGATCAGGATATAGACGAAGAGGATGAGCATCACGAACTGGAACACGTCCGTGTAGATAACGCCGAAGAGGCCCGAGGTCGCGGTGTAGATGATGAAGACCATGCAGGCGATGATCGCGCCGGCTTCATAGGAAATGCCGATCTCGTTACCCAGCATGTTGATGATCGTGGCCGTCGCGGTGACCTGCGAGGCGACGGTTCCCATCATCGTAAAGGCGATGAGGGCGCCCAGAACGACCTTTGCGCTCTTGCCGAAGCGCTTTTCAAACAGGTCCGGGATGGAGGTCACGTTGAAGCTCGTGCCGACGGCGGAAATGCGCCCGGCAAAGCCCGAGAAAATAAACATGCCGAGCAGATACGGGATCGCCGTCATGATGGCCTTGAAGCCGCTCGAATACGCCACACCCGCACGTCCCATCAGGCCGCTGCCGCCGATGATGGTCGCGCAGACGGTGGCCATCAGCACCAGCGGCCCAAAGGAACGCCCGCCGAGGTAGTAGTCGTCCATGCTCTGCACCTTCCGGACCACGACGAGTCCGATGAGCACCATCGCGATCAGGTACGCCGCGATGATGAGAAGGTCAATGGTGTGAATCTGATTGTGAACCATAAAATCTCCTTTCTTTCCGGCTGTCCGCCGCCGGAACGCTATGCTGTCGATGAAAAGAACTGTGCGACCGCCTGCTGCGCGGAAATATCCCCCACAAAAATGACGAGGTCTCCGCACAAAAACGCCGTATCCGGCCCCGGAGAGACGATCTCCGCGTCCGCTCTTCGGATTGCCACGACCGTCGCGCCCGTCGCCCGCCAGAATTTGAGCTCACCGAGGCTCTTCCCCTCGCCGGGCCAGTCGTCCGGAATGCGCACGCAGTAATTGGGAAGACTCTGCGCCGCCTGCGCGGGGAGAATCATCTCGTCGAGAATGCTCCCGCAGAGCTCCTGCAATTCGCGGCTGAGCTCCTGCTGGCGCTCGAGAAGGCTTCTGAGCCGGTGCTTTTTTCCGATGAGGCCGCCGCCTTCTTTGAATGTGCCGAGGCACTGCCGCGCCTGCTCGGCGGAGTGGACATAGACGCCGCTCTGTTCGCGCACGGTGACGACCGCGCGGTCCTGCAAAACCTGCACGGCCTTGCGGATGGTCTCGGGCGAGACATTGTACTCGCTCGATAATTTCGACCGGCCCGAGAGCTTCTCGCCCTCCTGCAATTCTCCGTCGGCGATGCGCTTCGCGATCGAGCGGGCGATGCGCATATATTGCGGAAGTGCGTCGTTTTCCATAGAGAGTCCCTCCACCTACATTTGTTCCCGTTTATTATATCAACTGACAACTTAAAAATCAAGTTAGGTTGTCAGTTAAATTTGTGTTAAAAAACGGCCTCTTTCTATATAGAAGCCGTCTTTCGCTATTGTACACGGTAGCCGTCCAATACCAGAGCGACAACTTTTTCCCAGAAGGCCGCTTCGTTTTCGCAGAACCGACGCGCACCCGGTATTTTGTGAAATGAGACGATGCGCCGCCTGTCGTCCACCCACGCGCAGCAGAACCGCTCTTCCTCCTGTAACACCCTTCGCTCCCCTTTGCTGATTATTGTCGTAATAAATAATACGATATTTATGATTAAAATGCAACGATTTTTCAAAGTATAATATTTGAAAAGTCGTAGGGGTGGTTTTGTGACCGATATTTTAGAGATGATCCGCCGCAATCGTCTGTCGCGCGGCTGGACGGAGTACCAGCTGGCCGAGCGCTCGGGCCTTCCGCAGTCGACGATCTCCTCGTGGTACAAAAAGGGCATGACGCCGTCTTTTTCCTCGCTGGAGAAGATCTGCGCCGCCTTTGGTCTCACGCTCTCGCAGTTTTTTGCCGACGGCGCGGCGCAGTACCCCTTAGACCCGCGCCAGCTGGAGCTGCTGGACTGCTGGAACAAATTAGACGCTGCGCAGCAGGAGTCGCTGCTCCGGCTGCTGCGGACGATGCTGTAAGAAAGAACGCGGAACGTGTCAGATGGCGCGTCCCGCGTTTTTGCCTACTGCCCGGAAATAATCACGCATCCGCTTTCGATCACCGCCGTCCGGCTCGAGCGGTTCGTCAGGCAGAAATAGAGCGTCCCGGCTTCCTCCGTGGTAAATTCGGTCGAAAGCGCCGGCCCGAGGGCGCGGAAAAGCTTGTGATACACCCCGTTTTGCACGTACCCTGCCTCCATGTCGATCGTCTGCCCGTCTGCCAGCGTGAAGGACAGCGAAACAGTCTCGCCGCTTAAAGCCTCCCAGCCCTCCGCCTCCGTCCGCGCGAATACGGCCATGTAGCCGGGACTGATAAAGGTCTCCGGAACCGCGCCGTCTCCAGTCTGCACAAGGCTCGAGCCCGCGAGGTTCAAGCCTTCCTCGTTTGCAATCACGCCGCAGGAGGTATACGGCTTCGGCTCTGCCGCGGCTTCCGAAGAAGCTTCCGTCGGCAAAGGCTTCGTAAGCTCGCGCACGTCCGCGCCCCTTGCAGAACCCACGCCAAAATACCTTACGCCCGCCAGGCACGCGCCGCCCAGCGCCAGAAGCAAAATCACCGCCGCCAGCAGCACCCCCGCCCGCAGACGCCGCCGCGAGACCCGATAC
>CAKUJL010000123.1 GCA_934661715.1 uncultured Oscillospiraceae bacterium
GACGATTTCGAGGACTTTTGGTACGCCGTGAGGGATTCGAACCCCCGGCCTTCTGGTCCGTAGGTTGTCTCAAGGGTCAATCGGAGCCGTTTCGGCTCCGATTTGTGCTTTTTGCCACCGTTCGCTCGGCGGGTTTTCCATTGTTTCCGTCCAGCCCTGCCCGTTCCAATTCCATTCTGGGTCAAAACTGGGTCAGAGGCTGTAATATCTTACATGATAAAAAGCACAGAAAGCCTGACACATCCAAGCCATGTGAGAGCCTCGGATATCTTATCGATTCCGGAGCCTTCTACGTGTAAATATCCGACATACTCAATACTGGTTGCCCATGCCGAAATATTTGAAGCCACAGATGATTATAATGCTTATAATAGCGATATCATAGACAGCAGCAGACCGCCGTTGGATAACTTGTCTAATCAATCATTAATAAACATCCATTGCCTTTAAGTACTCTACGATATCACGACCTTCTGCGATTCCGTGATACATCTTCCTTGCCTGTTTACCATCACCGATACTGACACAGGGGATTCCAGATGCCTCAAGGACACGCCATATGTCTGTCTCCACAGGCTTGGATCTCAGACCAAGGGCACAGAAGGCGTAATCATAAGGAATTTCTTTTTGTTCACCGCCACAGAAAACCAGAACGCTGTCATCACGCACTTCTTTCACGCGGTGAGAGAGGAGAGTAACCACCTTGTGCTTAGCGAAAACTTCCAGAGTGTACTGCTTGCTGAAGGTATCCTGTCCGCGACCGATCTCCGGAAGCATCTCCACAATGGTCACCTGATTACCGTTCTCTGCAAAGAATTCCGCGATATCCAACGCCACGGGACCGCCTCCCGCCAAGAGAATCTGCTTCCCGGTGATGTCTGCTTCCTTATCCAAGTTTTTCAGAAACCCATTCACATCCGTCACCCGTCCGTTGGGGGCATTCAAACGTTCTTGCAGACCGGGGATAGCGGGATGGAAGGGTTCGGAGCCAATACTCCACACCACCAAATCCGGCTTGAAGGCACGAATTAACTCGGACGTTGCGATGACTCCGGTGAGGCAGGTCAGGTTTTTCAGGCCATCTGCCCGGTGTAGCATGTAGTCCAGCAAACGCTGCATACGGAACTTGCGGGGAATTTTGGCAATCTTTCGTAGCCAACCGCCCAGTTCCGCTTCCTTCTCCAAAAGCGTAACGGTACATCCGGTTTCCGCGGCGGTACAGGCTGCCTCTAGACCACTGACGCCGCCGCCAACGACCACTACGTTGCAGCGCTTTTTCACTTGGTGGATCTTATGCCATTCCTCCCTATCAATGGAAGGATTTACTGTACAGCGGATGGGCTGATTCAAATCAAGACGGTGAGCCACGCAGCCGGTGTTGCAGGATATGCAGGGACGGATATACACATCTCTACCAGTCTGAGCCTTCATGGCCCATTGGGGATCCGCAATCAGGCCGCGACCGATGACAACCAAATCTGTCTCGCCCTGGGTGATGAGCTCGTTTGCCATTTTCGGATCTCGGATATTGCCCATGACTGCGCAGGGGATGCCGAATCGCTCCTTCACAGCTCTGGCGAGATAGGTGCGCCAACCGTCAGGCAGTTGGGCAACATCCATGGCATACTTAATACCTACAGAGGCATCAATAATATCCACGCCATCCTTAAGGGTCTCCATAATAGCCAGAGACTCCTCCAACGTGTTTCCTGTTTCAGTAAATTCCTCCAAGCTGAGGCGAATCATGATGGGATAATTTTCACCCACGGCTTTGCGCACCTCGTCGATGACCAGGCGGCAAAAGCGAGCCCGATTTTCCACGCTACCACCGAATTCGTCTGTACGATGGTTCCAAGTGGCGGAAAGGAATTGATTGAGCAGATACCCGTGACCAGCGTGAATCTCCACAGCGTCAAAACCGGCATTCTTGGCCCGCGCCGCCGCCCGACCATACTGCTTGGTCAGGCGATAAATTTCTTCAACACTCAGTTCCTCGGTAAAGGAGCCGTCTGCCAGAGAAATATGGGAAGCCGAGACCGGTGTACAGCCAATCCTTGCAGGGATTGCGGTGCAACCGGCATGGTTAATCTGCACGGAGGTACAACAACCATAGCGGTGCATGGTTTCGTTAAAGGTATAGAGCGAAGGTATGAAGCAGTCCTGATCCAGACGCAGTTGGGTGGTGCCGTTGGCCCCTTTGGGGAAGTCCACACAGACGTTCTCCAGAATGATGAGTCCCACTCCTCCGGCGGCTCGGAGGCGGTAATACTCAATATGCTCCGGACTCATTTGACCGTCGCTCTGTGCGAAGTTGCTGCCCATAGGTGACATGACAATACGGTTTTTCAGTGTCATGGATTTGATTTGAAACGGGGAAAAAAGCATGTTGTAATTGTTCATCGCATAGTTCCTTTTAGTCGAGCTCAAAGAATCTCTTGGCATTGTTGTATAGAATGTTCTCCTTGGTCTTGTCACTCAGCGGCAGATTCTCAACATGCCGAATCAGAGTGGCCAGAGGCACACCCATCATGGCCCAGTCAGAGGCGAAAGTGAACTTGTCGGGGAAGTTGTGTTCAATGGCATAGAGCAGCATCTCAAAGCCGCTACCAGGGACGGTTAGCTTCTTGGGATCCATGATTTCCATGTTCATATACAGATTGCGGTGGCGCATCACCAGACCCACAATGTCGGGGATCCAAGGCCAGCCACCCACAGTCGCCATGATTTTCAAATCCGGGAAATGGCAGGCAACCTCATCGATGCAGCGAGGATGCCCCAAATCATAGGGCAATGGGATGATGAGGTTCATGTTAGTGTAAATGAACACCGGGATGCCCAATTCCTCGGCTTTTGCGTATAAAGGGTAACAGCGCTTATCGTTGGCAGGCATACCGATGCGGATTGGAGATAGATACAGAGCGGACAACCCCAACTCCTTCACACAGTATTCCAGTTCCCGAACAGCGGCCATGCCCTTGCTGGGATCTATATAGGCGGCACCCTTTAGACGAGTAGGATACTTGGAAACGATTTCGGCGGTACGCAGATTGTTCCGGTCATGGGTGCCGGTGAAGCCCCACTCCACGCCCAACTCGTCCAACTGCTCCATAAACCGGTCCATGGTGATGTTGTACTGCTTGGCGCGCTCGGTGACCACACGCTTGAACTCGTCTTCACCTTGCTCAGCAACGATTTTATCCAACTCATCCAAGGTGAAGCCGATGGCCTTTGCTTCGGCACCCTGGAAGAAACGACGGTAGCCATCGCGGGCTTTGGGTCCGGTTCCTAAACAGTACTGGCTCAACCGATTGAGATACAGATCATCACCAGTTGGCAGGTCCAGATACAGGTCGATCACTTTTCTGCTCATTGTACAGTCCTCCTTAATTAGTTAGATACAGAATAAATGGTTGGGGGAATCACTCCTTGACAGCGGGTTTGTCGCTGGTCATCAGACTGACCACAACATAGGTGATAGCAGCGGGGATGATGGGAAACACACCGGCCATGGGAACTTTCAGCCCGAACCAGATAGCGACAACGATGACCATGCCGACGAGGGAAGATGCTACAGCACCCTTGGTTGTGCCGCGCTTCCACAGAGCGCCGCCGACGAAGGGAACAAAGCAGGCAGCAGCAAGGAAAGCATAGCAGTTGCTGAACAGGTTCAGCATGCTGTTGAAGGTTAGGGCCAGAACCAGTGCGATGCCGCTGGCAACCACGTTGACCACATTGGAGAAGGTCTTGAGCTGCTTTTCGCTGGCTTTCTTGTTCAGCACAATGGTCCAGATATCGCGAACCAGAATTGCGGACAGCATGATCAGGCCGCCGTCAATAGTGGACATGACCGCAGCCAAAGCTGCAGCGATGATCAGAGCGGCAACGACGGGTGACAGTTCATTGAGGATAACTGTGAAGAAAGCGGAACTGCCGGAAGCACCGTAAGCGGCTGCGCCATAGGAGCCGATGAAAGCAGGCATCAGGGCCAGAGGAGCCATGACCACGAAAGCAACGATGCAGGCCATCTTGGATACACGCGCGCTCTTGGCGGAAGTAATGCGCAGGAAGTTATTCTGGTTGGTAACCTGACCCAGCATCAGGGGAACGGTCATAAATACCAGAGCCTCAAAGTCCATGCCCTTGAAGTTTAAGGAGGTGGGGCTGGCAGTACCGTTGGCAACGGCGTCTTTCAGGAAGCCATAAGCGCCATTCCGGAACAGCACGAAGGTGGTCAGCACCAAGCCTACAGTGATGATGATGGTCTGGACGACAGAGGTGGCATAAGCGCCCCACAGACCGGACATCTGGGAATATAGCAGGACCACTACGACGATGGTCACAGCGCCCAGAGTGCCGCTGAAGCCCAGAGCCTCAAACAGGGCCTTGCCTGCCATAATTTGACCGCCGAAGACGCCGACCACGGACAGAGATTGACTTAAGTCAAAGATTACGCCGGGAATCTGGCTGTTATAACGCTCTCTGTAGAAGTCAGACAGAGTGAGATAGTCGTGCTTGTAGATGAAGTCGTTCAGGCAGAACGCCACCATCAGGCAGGAAACGGCGCAGGCAATGCCGTAAACTCCGCCTGCCAAACCTATGGCGGCGCCGTCGGAAGCACCACCGACAACGAAACCGTTGCCGATATGAGCGCCAATGTAACCGCCGGCCAACAGGATGACACCGCCACTCTTACCCATGCGCAGATAGCTGTCAAAAGTCTCTGAGTGCTTCCTGCCCATCCATCCGATAGCGAGCATACTCGCAAAGTAGATTACAAGAACAATACCAATTGTAGCCAGCATATTTTTCTCTCCTTCTGTTTTGTGATTTTTTGTTTTCTGACTGGTGGTACGCGGGATATCCTCTATTGCTTATTGCTTCTTCCACCTCCTCTTGTCTGTTTGGACAGCCGTGAGCAAAACTCCAAAAGAGTAGTAATTGCAATGGTTTCCGGTCATGGCTGAAACCGAAAATCACTCATATGATATAGAAAGCGGAGCCCCTTTT
>CAKUJL010000124.1 GCA_934661715.1 uncultured Oscillospiraceae bacterium
TAGTATCAGTATATCCGGTTTTGCGGGAAGAATGTTGAATAGTTTGTAAAAAGAAATGTTACCAGATTTGAACGGCTTCTACCGCACCGCGGGCAGGGTGAAGGAGAAATCCGTCACGCCGTTTTCGCTGGCCGCGCCGATCTCGCCGCCGTGTGCGCCGACAATTGTCTTGGCGATGTAAAGGCCGAGTCCCCAGCCCTCGCGGTCGGCAGAACGGGCCTTGTCCGCCTTGTGGAAGCGCTCAAAGACGAGCGGCAGCTCCTCGGGCGGGATGGTCGGGCCGGTGTTGCGCACGTGAAGCCGCGCCTTCTGCCCGTCCTGCTCGAGAATCAGGCCGAGGCTTCCGCCCACGGGGCAGAACTTGATCGCGTTGTCCAGTAAATTGTAGATGACCTGCGTGATGGCGTCGCGGTCGGCCTTCGTCCAGACGGGCTTTTCCGGCATATCGACGTTCACCTGCAAGCCACGCGCGTTGATCTTCTGCTCGAAGGTGATCAGGACGTCTCCCATCGCCTCGCCGAGATCA
Organism: uncultured Oscillospiraceae bacterium; assembly: GCA_934661715.1. Taxonomy (GTDB): domain Bacteria; phylum Bacillota; class Clostridia; order Oscillospirales; family Oscillospiraceae; genus CAG-170. The sequence continues at coordinate 527 of CAKUJL010000124.1, forward strand.
AAGCGCGTCTTGCGCGACTCGTCGACGCCCTGCGCCTGAATGCGGCTGAGGTCCAGCATGCTGCGCACCAGACGCGAGAGTCTTCGCACCTCGCTCGAGACGATTTGCAGATAGTGCTTTTCGGTTTCCTTGGGGATCGTGCCGTCGAGAATGCCGTCGACATAGCCGCCGATCGTGGTCATGGGCGTTTTGAGCTCGTGCGACACGTTCGCGATGAACTCCTGCCGTCGCTGCTCAGACTGCTCGAGAGAGTCCGCCATCGTGTTGAACGCCAGCGCCAGATCGTTTACCTCGCGGGTGTTGCCTTTGGTCTGGCTGACGCGAAGCTTGGTCTCGCCATAGCCGAAGCGCCGCGCAACGTCCGCCATCTGGCCGAGCGGCCGGACGAGAGAGCGCGACAAAAACGTCGCCGCAACGAGCGCCAGACCCAGCGCGCCGATGGCCGTGTAGATGAAAAACGTGCTGCTGCGCAGCATATAGTCGGTCGTCTGGTTCATGGGCGCGGTGACGACGACGTAGCCGTTCAGATCTCCTGTCGTGTCGTTCACGATCGCCTGTCCGGCCAGAAAGCGCTTGTCCTCGTAAATATCCGAAAGCGCGACATTCTTTTCGTAATAGACCCCGTCGCGCAGCATTTCGCGGCGATAGGACTCGGGGATCTGCTTTCCCACGTGGCTGCACGTGAGGCTGTCGCACGAGCAGATGCGCACGATGCCGTCTTCGTCGCAGATGAGTGCGCCGACCTCGCCGACCTCGGAAAACAGCGAAAGCCCGATCTGGAAGTTCCAGTTGAATTCGAGCTCGCCCGAGGAATCATACGCCTTGGCAAGGTCTGCAAGCGCCGAAGCGTCCGCGCTCAGACTCTTTCGCTTTTCCGACTCCACCCAGCTCATCATCAGAAACCGGAACGCAACGCCCGTAATGAGAAGGCAGAGCATGAGTAACGCCGCGATCATCGAAAACAATCGCGAAAACGTGGTTTTCATTGCTGCACGACCTCGAATTTATATCCCACGCCCCAGACGGTCTTGAGGCTCCACTGGGCAGACACGCCCTCGAGCTTTTCGCGCAGACGCTTGATGTGCACGTCGACGGTGCGGCTGTCGCCGAAATAGTCAAAGCCCCAGACCTCATCTAAAAGCTGGTTTCTGGTGTACACGCGGTTCGGAGACGAGGCCAGATGGTATAAAAGCTCCATCTCCTTGGGCGGCGTCTCGACGCGCTTGCCGTCGACGATGAGCTCAAACGAGTCAAGGTCGATGACCAGTTTATCAAACGTGAGCCGCCGCGGCTTTTCCTTGCTGCTGTCTGCGTCTCCGGCGCGGCGCAGGACCGCCTCGATCCTCGCCAGCACCTCTTTCATTTCAAAGGGCTTGGTGATATAGTCGTCCGCGCCCTGCTTGAGACCCGAGACCTTGTCGATCGTCTCGCCCTTGGCCGTGAGCATGATGACGGGCGTCTTGCCGTCCTGCCGGATGGCGCGAAGCACGCCCCAGCCGTCGAGCACCGGCAGCATCAGATCCAGCAGCACCAGATCGGGCTTGAGTCTTCGATACAGCTCCACGCCCTTTCCGCCGTCGTCGGCGATGTTCACGGTATAGCCCTCTTTTTCCAGATAGAGCCGAAGAAGCTCCGAAATATTCTGATCGTCCTCCACCACAAGAATGGTCTTTGCCATGGCGTCGTCCTCCCTGTTCTCTTTCGATTCGTGTCCGTTCTATAGATGACACAATTATGCTATTATTATAGCCTGCCGGGGCCTGTTTGCGTGAACTTTTTGTAAAAGCTGGCACCGGCGGCGGAATTTCGCCCGATTCTGTGCGTTTTTTCGTTTTTGCCCGTTTCCGAACGGCGGGTTTTGTGATATGATATGGTTACGAAATTATCAGCACCTTACGAATCTATCATTATGTCGATAGGAGAAAGCCATGGAATATACAGCCAGAATGAATGAGCACGCCCTTGTCAGCCGCGCTGCGGCGGCGGGAAGCTGCGTGCTGCTCAAAAATGTCGCCCATACGCTGCCGTTCGCGCCGGAAAACGAAGAGCCGCTCCGCGCCGCTGTTTTCGGCATCGGCCAGATCTTTACGCCCACGGGACTTTCCGGCATGGAGCCGTGGCGGAAAATCGGCATTCTGGACGGTCTGAGTGCCGCGAGCGACGCCGTGCAGCCCGATAAGCTCCTGGCGCACAAATACCGCGCGTGGGCGCTCGAGCATCCGGAGGGCTCTGAAATGCCGCTCGGAAGCCTCAGCATGGAGGAATTCGCCTCTGCCAACGACGCGGCCGTCGTCGTCCTTTCGCGCACGGCGGCGCACTATGACCCGAAACTGACGAATTTCGAGCAGGATATGCTCAAAAAGGTCACGGGCGCGTTTTCCCGCGTCGTGCTCGTCCTCGCCGCACCGGGCTACATGGAGCTGACGGAAACGGCCAGAAGCTGCGGCGCGATCGTGTTTCTGGGGCTGGCCGGTCAGGAGGCGGGCTACGCGCTGGCCGATCTTCTGACGGGAAAGGTCTGCCCGTCTGGAAAGCTCTCGTTCAGCTGGCCGGAGAAATTAGAATCGTTCGGTCTTGCCGCGCAGCAATATGACAGCTTCCTCGGCTACCGCTATTTTGATACCTTCGGCGGCGACGTGCTCTACCCCTTCGGCTACGGTCTGAGCTACGGCAAGGCCGAGCTGACCGCCATCAGCGTGGGGCTCGACGGCTGCGACGTGACGGTGAGCGCGGACGTGGAAAACACGGGCGAGACCTACGCCGTGCAGGAGACGGTGCAGGTCTATGTTTCCCGGCCCGACAGCGGAAAAACCGGCCCCGCATGGTTTTTGGACGCGTTTTCCAAGACGCAGGTCTTAGCGCCCGGCGAAAAGCAGACGCTGCACCTGCGCTTCCCGGTGACGGACCTTGCCCTCTTCCGCGAGGCGGCTTCTGCTTACGTGCTGGAGGAAGGCTTCTATGATATCCGCGTCGGCACAAGCTCCCGCGCGACCTGTCTGGCAGGCTCGATCAAACTGACGCGCTCTGCCGTGGTGCAGGCCGTGACGCCGTGCGCGTTCCCGGACGCCGAGCTTCCGGCGAGAAAGGAGCCCGTTTCTCTTTACACCTACCCCGAAGAGGCCGAAGAGCGGGAGCTGGCCAGACGCCGCGCCATCCGCCTTTCCGACCGGAACCTGCCGCGCCGCAGCCGCAAAAAGGGCCGTCCGTTCACCGGCTGCCGCGGCGATAACGAGCGGCACCAGTTCTCCGAGGTCACTTCCAGCGCTTGCAGCGCGTTTACGTTCATCGCCGGAATGGACGACGCGAATCTCCGGCGGCTCGTGTGCGATTTTGGCTTCTGCCCGACGGAGGTTCCCGGTGCGCTCGGCGCATCGGCGGAGCTGCCGCGCTATGGGATGGAGGCGTATACGATCGCTTCGGGCGTGTGCGGTCTGGCGCTCAAAAAGGACATTGAGCAGGACGACGGCACGGTGCAGCACCAGTACACGACCGGCTTCCCCGCGCCCAGCCTTCTTTCGTGCTCGTTTGACCCCGATCTCATTTTCTCGGTCGGCAAGGCCATCGGACGGGAAATGCGCGAGTATGGCGTGGCCTTCTGCCTGGCGCCCGGCTGCGCACTGCAAAGAACGCCGTTTGACGCCGTGTCGCAGGAATCGTGGTCGGAAGACCCGGTGCTGACGGGCGCGTGCGCTTTGAATTTTGCCGAAGGCGTGCAGACAAGCGCCGCCGCCATTTTGCGCACGGGCACGCTTCCGCGCAGCATCGAGATTCGCATCGGCTCGTTCCGCGACATTTACGGCCTGCCGTTCTCGATCGCCGCCGGGACATACAAGGCCGTGCTGCTGCCCGATTCGACGGTCAACGGCGAGAGCCTCGGCGAGGACAGCGACCTCATCCGTTCTTTTCTCGTCGACTGGAAATTCAGCGGGATGTTCCTCTCCGATGGGGAGAGGTATTGTCAGGAGCCTGACAGGGTGACGTTGGAGCGGTCGGCTCTGAGGATTGTTCGGGTTTTGACGCAAAAGTAGTTTTTTACTGCCGTGTGCGGCGGCAAGCGCCGTTTTTCTGCTGGCGGTGGCCGCCAGACTGTCCTTTTCTCGACCCCAGCCCTGCATCCCATATCCGTAAGGCAGCAAAGCTGCCAACGGCTATCGGAATTCTTCTTAGCTGCGCAAAGAAGAGTGGTGTCGAGCCGCCAAGAAGAAGTTGCGAGGGGATGGCTGCGCTGCGGCGCAGCTCAACAAAAGGGCCGCGGCCCTTTTGAAATCCTTGGAGTTCTCAATTAGAAGTGCAAATAGAATTAGAGAGTGCTTACGGTTACGTGAGCACTCTCTTGCTGTTTTGCAACTGCGTTGGTTCTTGATTCGTATACAACGATCTGATTGCCGAGCGGCAAATCTCGGGTGCAGGCCGCCGCGGAGATCGCTTAGCTCTGCACGCGCCTCCGCGGTTCGGGTGCGGCGGATGCGGGACGCACCT
>CAKUJL010000125.1 GCA_934661715.1 uncultured Oscillospiraceae bacterium
GCGGTAAGGAGGCGTCAGGCGCTGCGCGGCTTCGCTTCCGATGCGGATGGATGCGGGCGTCTTAACGCGGCAGCTTTCCGGGAAATTCGCCGCAAGCCGCAGCCGCAGCATGGAAGGAAGGCTGCACACCAGCGAAAAAAGCGGCAGAACCAGCGCCAGCATCAGAAGGTACCACGAAAACCAGCCCGTATAATACGTATGGAACACCAGAATGCTCACGAGCGTCAGCGCATAAATCAGTCTGCTTTTCCACATACTCAGATTCTGGGCGCAGGTGTGGATTTGAGGATCTCGTCGAGGAGCATTTCCGCCGTCAGACCCTTCGCGTCAGACTCCGCCGTGAGCAGCAGCCGGTGGGCGCAGGTCGAAACGAAGACGGCCTGAATGTCCTTCGGCAAGACATAGTCCCTTCCCTGCACAAAAGCGACCGATTTTGCCATCGCGCTGAGGGAAAGCGTGGCTCTCGGGCTTGCGCCGCGGGCGATTCTGGCGTCGCTTCTCGTTTTTCCGACAAGCGCTACAATATAATCCGCCAGCTCCGGCTTTAAGTACACCTCGCTTGCCTGCTGCTGCATGGAAAGAAGCTCGTCGCGCGTGACGACCTGCTGCACCAAAGCAAGCGGGTTCCCCTTCTGCCGTGAGAGCAAAATGTCGCGCTCATCGGCGGGCGCGGGATAGCCGATCGAAAGGCGGACGGTAAACCGGTCCATCTGCGAGTCGGGAAGCAGCTGCGTGCCGGATGCGCCGGTGGGGTTCTGTGTGGCAAAGACGCAGAAGGGCTCGGGAATTTTGTGGCTCACGCCGTCGACTGTGACCTGCCCTTCCTCCATGGCCTCCAGAAGCGCGGACTGTGTGCGCGAGGTGGCGCGGTTGAGTTCGTCGGCCAGAAAGAGGTTGCACAAGATCGCGCCCGGCTGGTAGCGCATCGCGCCGGTTTCTTTATCCAGCATGCTGTAGCCCGTAATATCGCTCGGCAGAACGTCGGGTGTAAACTGCACGCGGCCGTAGCCCAGCCCCAGGGCCCGCGAAAACGCAAGCGCCATCGTCGTCTTGCCGACGCCAGGAATATCCTCGAGCAGGATGTGGCCCCGCGCCAAAATCACCGTAAGTACCCAGATGAGCACGCGGTCCTTGCCGCGCACCGCCTTTTTGACCTCGGATAAAATCTGACTTGCCTGATTCAACGTCCTTCCTCCCTGATCTTTCGTTTTTTGTTGTAACTGTATCGTAACCATTATAACACAATCCCGGCGGTGTAATTATGAAGATTTTCTAAAGATTTCCGCAGCCACCGCGCATTGGCTTTGTGTGAATTCATTTCCGGTTTTGATAAAAAATTCAGAAAATAGTGTTTACTTTTTTCCGGTCTTGTAGTAAAGTAAAATCAGATTAGAATAAAGGAGACTTTTTTATGACCAATGCAGTCAAGCGAATCGGTGTGCTCACCTCCGGCGGCGACGCACCCGGCATGAACGCAGCCATCCGCGCGGTCGTCCGCTCGGCCATCTATCGCGGCATCGACTGCGTCGGTATTCGGCGCGGATTCAACGGGCTCATCAACGGCGATTTTGTCCGGCTCGATGAAAACAGCGTCAACCATATCATAAACCGCGGCGGCACCATGTTATACACCGCCAGAAGCGAAGAATTCCGCACCGTAGAGGGCCAGCAGAAGGCGGCCGCGACCTGCAAGCTTCTGGGACTCGACGGCATCGTCGGCATCGGCGGCGACGGCACGTTCCGCGGTCTGAAGGAGTTTTCCAAGCAGGGCATCAGCGTCGTCGGCGTTCCGGCCACGATCGATAACGACATCGTCTGCACCGACTACACCATCGGCTACGACACCGCGGCCAACACCGCCGTCGAGGCCATCGACCGTCTCAGAGACACCATGCAGTCGCACGAGCGCTGCTCGGTCGTCGAGGTCATGGGCCGCAACGCGGGTCATCTGGCGCTTTACGTGGGTCTGGCCGCAGGCGCGACCTCCGTTCTGGTGCCGGAAAAGAAGCTCGATTTTGAGCACGACGTCGTCGACTGCATCCGCGGCGCTCGTTTAAGCGGCAAGACGCACTATATGATCATCGTCGCCGAAGGCGCAGGCAGCGCCATCGAGATCGGCAAGCAGATCCACGAGACCATTGGTTTAGACCCCCGCGTGACCATCCTCGGCCACATCCAGCGCGGCGGCACCCCCACGGCCAGAGACCGCGTCATGGCGACCCGCATGGGCTACCACGCCGTCAAATCCCTCGCCGAAGGCAAGACGAACCGCCTCATCTGCTCCCAGCAGGGCAGCATGGTCGACATTGACCTCGAAGAGGGCCTGGCCATGAAGAAGGGCCTCAACGCCCAGCAGTATGAAGTGCTTCAGGCCATGACGGGCCTTGAGATCGAAGGGCTGTAAATGAAACCGAAAACCGCGGAATTCTTCGGAGTTCCGCGGTTTTTTGCAGGAGGACCTATGAAAAAGACGATTGCGGCGCTTCTCTTTGCCGTTTTGCTTATCGCCGTCCCGGGCTGTGGAAAGCCGGCGGCGCAGGACGCGCAAAGCACACAGGAAACTGTGCTTCAAACAGCGGATGAGGCGTTCTGTGAAGCGGGACGAGAGGCGGCAGAGCAGTTCTTTGAAACCGGCGAAGCTTCGTGTCCGCTTCTCTTCCGGTACGGGCCGTATCCTTCCTATTATTTAGAGGACGGTGCGCCGCTTCTTTCCTTCTGGGACGACGCGCGGGCAGGAACGGACTGCAAGCTGGCACTTCTTTTTGACAGACCCGACGGCGCGGTCTCGTATCAGGCACTTTCCGTGGAGAACGGGATGGCCTACGCAAGATTTCTGCGGCTGGAGAAAGGCGAAGACGGTGCGCTTTCCGCGTCCGGCTTTGAGCGATATCCGGTGCAGGAATGGGCGTTGACGGAAAGCGGGAATTTCTATTACCGCGTCTTCCCCGCCGGAGACAAGCACTACGCGGACTTCCAGCTCATCCGGACAGCCGCGCCTGATGCAGCGTATTTTGCAGCGCTCGAGCGGTATATCTTACCGATCGATTACTATTATGTTAACCTTCTGATCACCGATTGGAGCGAAGAAGACTACACAGGCGTGAGCTTTCATGACCTGTTTGACAGGCTTTATGCGCTGCAAACTGGTTCTGAACTGGACGTTTCCCGGTATACACAGGACGAGACCGGCGTTTTCCGCATTCCGGCGGCGGAATTTGAGGCGGCGGTACTCCCCTATTTTGCCCTTTCGCCGGACACGCTGCGGGCGCTTGCCGGGTTTGACGCGGAAACGGAAACCTATCCGTGGCGGCCCATCGAAACAAACGATATGGAGCGCTACGCCTACCCTGCCATTGAGCCGTACATCACAAGCATTCAGAATCATGCGGACGGAACGAAGACGCTTCTGGTATCCGTCCTTTCGACCGACATTCCCACGGACTGCCTGTTTTCGCACGAGCTGACCGTGCGCGAGACGTCCGGCAGTTTTCAGTTCGTCTCGAACCGCGTCACGTTTCAAACCGAGCTCGGCCTTCCGAACCGAGAGCCGCGCCTGACGGCAAAATGAAACCCGCACTTGCCGCGCCGCTTCTGATATGCTATGATTAGGAAAAAGAAAAAAAGGATGGAAGTCCCATGAAATACGGTTTTATCAGGGCCTGCGCTGTCTCGCCTTCTCTGCGCGTGGCCGACTGCCCCTACAACGCGGAAATGACCATCGCGGCGATGCGGAAGGCGGCGCAGGACGGCTGTCAGCTCATCGTCTTCCCCGAGCTCGGTTTAACGGGCTACACCTGCGGCGATCTTTTTTTGCAGCAGCCGCTGCTGTGCGCGGCAGAGACGGCGCTTTCTGAAATTCTGGAGGCCAGCAGGGAGCTAAACCTCGTCTGTCTCGTGGGCCTTCCCGTGACGGTCGACGCCAAGCTCTATAACTGCGCGGCGGTCGTCTGCCGGGGAAAATTGCTGGGCCTCGTGCCGAAGTCCCACATTCCGAACTACGGCGAGTTCTATGAAAAGCGGCACTACTGCGCCGCGCCCGCGGGTGTGAAGGAAGCCGTGTTTGCCGGGCAGAAGACGCTTTTTGGCACAAAGCTTCTCTTCCGCTGCGAAACGATGCAGGAATTCACCCTCGCGGTCGAGATCTGCGAGGATCTCTGGGCCCCGCTTCCGCCGAGCACGGCGCACGCACTGGCAGGCGCTACGGTCATCGCGAACCTCTCGGCCAGCGACGAGACCGTCGGAAAGGCGGAATACCGCAGAGCGCTCACCTCGCAGCAGTCTGCAAGGCTTCTGTGCGCGTATCTGTACGCCGACGCGGGACACGGGGAATCGACGACCGACATGGTCTTCTCCGGGCACAACCTGATCTGTGAAAACGGTGCGCTGCTCTCCGAGGCGAAACCCTTCGGCGACGGCCTTGCCTGCACGGAGCTGGACCTCGGAAGGCTTCTTTCTGAGCGGCGGCGCAATACGAGCTTCGAGCCGGCAGCAGACGGCTACGAAACCGTTTCGTTTGCGCTTTCCCCTGTCGATGTTCCCCTCACGCGCCACATTTCCCCGACGCCGTTCGTTCCGGCGGACGATGGGGCCAGAGCCGAGCGCTGCGAGCTGATTCTGCAGATGCAGGCCGACGGGCTTGCCAAGCGCATCGAGCACGCGCACGCGAAGACCGCGGTCATCGGCATTTCGGGCGGTCTAGACAGCTGCCTTGCGCTGCTCGTCTCGGTGCACGCGATGAAAAAGCTGGGACGGCCGATGGATGATGTCCTCGCCGTCACCATGCCCTGCTTCGGCACGACGAAGCGCACGCGGTCAAACGCGGAAATCCTCTGTCAGGAGCTCGGCGTCAGATTCCAGGAAATTTCGATCGCAAACACCGTCCGCAGCCACTTCGCGGACATCGGCCAGAGCGAGACGAATTTTGACGTGACGTTTGAAAACGGACAGGCGCGGGTGCGCACGTTAGAGCTCATGGACCTTGCC
>CAKUJL010000126.1 GCA_934661715.1 uncultured Oscillospiraceae bacterium
CGGACAATCTGGCAAAATCTATTTCTATCGAGGCAAATGAGCTGTTGGAGTGTTTCCAGTGGAGCTCTGATGCGTATGATCTGGAGCATGTGAAAGAAGAACTGGCAGATGTGATCGTTTATTGTCAGGATATGCTGGATCGCCTGGAACTGGATGTGGATGAGATCGTCAACAGCAAAATGGAGAAAAATGAAGCCAAATATCCGGTGGAATTGTCAAAAGGAAGATCTGAAAAATATGATAAACTGCTGAAGTCGGAGGTAGAAGGATGCAATATTTAGTCCGTACAAGCGGAGAAGTTTTAAACAGTCAGGAGAAAGCGTATGTGATCAAAGCCTCTTCCGGGGAAGAAGCGCAGGAATTGGCAAAGGACCGCTTTGCAGAAGAGTTCTGTGCGCTGGGAGAATGCGTGTATGTACAGCCCAGCAAAAGGACGTTTAAAGCATGGCTGGCATTCGTCTTCATGCTTGTCCCGATTTTACTGTCTTTTGTAGGATGGAAAGTGGGACATGATACGATCCTGATCCGCCCGGATTATATGTCCTGTCTGTATGCCGTTTTGCTTTACGGTGCATTTGTAGTCCGTTTTAAAGGAGTAATGCGGACGGTGGGCTCCTGGATAGATATTATATTCTGCGTTTTAAATGTGCTTTTGATCTCTTCTTTTGTGCAGACGCTGCTGGTGACCAAGACGATCAAACTGTTCTGGGTCAAAGATGTTTCCATCAACACGGCGATCCTGATACCGGTAGCAGTCTTGTTGTCCTGGCTGGGATTAAAGTTGGTCAGCGTCCTTTGTATGGCGGCAGTGGGGATCCTGGCGCTGGTGAATATCACGACGTTGAGCAGTGCAATGGGTTCCTTGTATGGACCGGTCTATATTATCTGTGCGTTTTTAGGAATCCTGCTTTATCTGTCGGTGGAACCGGCAGCCATGGAAATCTTGCCCCATTTTCGGAAATCTGTTCAGAAGGGCGCCAGCTATATGCGCTCAGATGTGGTACAGGCCGGAAAAGAGGCCGGTAAGCTGGGCAATCGGATGAACGGAGGAAGAAAAGAATCATGAAAAAAGTATGGATTCTGATCGTGACGATCGTTCTGGCGCTGGTCCTGGTATTTGCAGGGGTTCAGATCTATAACCGGATCACCAATAAAAACGGAGATTCCAGAGTGACCAATGATAAGGCAGAAAAGGATGAAGAAAACCGTTATCTGACCATTGTCAACGGGACCGGGCAGATTTTAAATGAAGTACATATCACGGTGGGCGAGGGAACGGAGATCGAACAAGGCTATCAGAAAAATCCGGATGAGACCAGCTTTTCCGTCAAAATTCCGAAAGCTTATCAGGAATATGATACTTTTGTGATCACACTTATTGACCGGTATGAACTGAAATATCAAAAAGAAGTAAAAGATGTCCCGAAAAGCGGCAGAACGGAAGTGACAGTTACAGAAGAAGATTACGTGGAGCAGGATGGAGATATCTGGAAAAAAGCAGATAAATTTTTTAACGGTGATTGATGAAGAAGCCGATTGACAAAACTGCGAAACCGTACTAAGATGAAACCATAAAAGCTTTTCATAAAGGGCAGAGATTAGAGCCATAAAATAAGTGTTGACGAACGCTTATTTTATGGCGTTTTTATATTTCTGCGAATATTAAAATCGATTTTAAGGAGACAGTCATGAAAAAACAGTTGCACTATGAAAACCTGAACAGTTTTCCTGTGATCGCGGCAGTGCGGACTCCGGACGCCTTTGAAAGGGCGCTGGAGAGTGAGGTAAAAGCGATTTCTGTGGTGGGAGGAGATTTTTTTCAATTGACGCCTTATATGGAACGGGCGGCACAAGAAGAAAAGACGGTTCTGTTACATATGGATCTGATTGAAGGAATCGGCAGAGACGCCGGCGGGATTCGTTTTGCGAAGGAGCAGTATGGGATCGCAGGGATCCATTCCACCAAGAGTCATATGATCAAACTTGCAAAGGAAGAAAGCATGATCACCATCCACCGGCTTTTTATCACAGATTTTCAGAGCATTGAAAGCGGTCTGAACATGATCCGTTCTTCCCGTCCGGATTATGTGGAGATCACGCCGGGGACCCTTCCCCGGATCGTTCGAAAGTTCAGGCAGGAACAGAAAAGTCCAGTGATTTCCAGCGGTCTGATCGAGAATGAAAAGGATCTGGAGATCCTGACCCGGGCAGGTGCTTCTAATTTTGTGTGCAGCAAAGATGTGTTGTGGAACCTGAAAAAGGAAAACAGGACCGCGGGTAAAGAGTGAACCGTGGTGTAAGGAAAGGAGTTATTATGTTACGACAAGTTCCCCCTCCGGTATTTAAGTATGATGTGACGGATATGAAAGGCCTGGAAAGACAGCTTTCCCATTGGCCGGAAAAAAGACAGCTTCCGGATATCGAGTTGAAGCAGGTGGCAGCCGGTCAGAATGCGGTTTATCAGCTTCCGGATCTTCTGGCTTCCTTGGGTGTGACGGATGAGTATGAAGTGATCCTGGTTATGGATGCAGTGCCTTACAAAAGAGACGATGCCGAAGTGAAAACGCTGGTAGAAAATCTGTTGACGCAAAGCGGCTTCCGGGTGCGTCGGATCGTTTTGAATGCAGACGAGTATGGTTTGGTCCATCCGGACTTTTCAGCCATTGATCAGGTCAAACCGTATCTGCATGAAAAATGCGCCGTTTTGTCGGTGGGTTCCGGAGTGGTGACGGATGTTTCCAAACATTCCTGTTATCTTTGGAGGCAGGAGCATCCGGAGAGCCCGAATATCCCTTTGATCGCCTGCATGACGGCTTGTTCGGTGCCGGCCTATGCCTCTCGTTCATCGATCATTTCCCGGAACGGGGCGAAACGGACCTGGCCGTCCCGGCTTCCGGACATCGTGGTGATGGATTACAAGATCCTGAGAGACTGCCCGCAGGAAATCACAGTGGCCGGTGTGGGCGATATGTTTCCGGTTTTTTGTTCTTATGGAGACTGGTATCTGGCCGATGTGTTTGGAATGGCAGATTTCTTAGATGGCTCCTGGAGAATCTTGGAGGATGCAAAAACTCTTTTGGTTCCCTATTCAGAGGGAATCGCAAAAGGCGAGCTGACGGCGATAGAGGTTCTGGCAAAATGCCTGACACTTTGCGGTTTGGCCATGACTTATGCAAGAGATTCAGTCCCGGTGTCCGGATATGAGCATGTGATGAGCCATTTGATCGATATGAGTGCGGCTTGCGACAAACGTGCCACCGGTCTGCACGGGCAGCAGGTAGGCGTCAGCATTCTGTTTTCCCTGGCGCAGTATGAATTGCTGTTCGATTATTTCGATCAGAATTACGCCAAGATCTCTCTGGATGGCTGCTACCCGGAGGCAGAAGAAGTGAAAAAGCAGGTATTGGAAATTTATCATGAGCTGGATCCGTCGGATGCCATGGGAATGGAATGCTGGAATGACGTGGCGGTCAAGCTGGAAAATTGGAAACAGGCAAGACCGAAAGTAGAAGAATTCCTGAAAAACTGGCCAACATATCGTGAAGTTTTAAAAACTTTGGTTCCGAAAACCGCAAAGGAATGCGCCAAAGCATTGCATCGGTCCGGTCATCCTCTTTTGCCGGGAGAGATGAAAATCCCGGTATCGGAAGAGAGAATGCGCTGGGCACTGAAGAATGCCCGTTTTCAGAGAAAACGTTTTACCTCTGCGGATCTGGCAGGTTTCTTGGGATTGTATGATCAGGCGTGGGAAGATGCTGTCGTACAAAAGGTAAAAGAAGCAGCATTAACAGATTGATGCATAAAACAGGAGGTGCAGAAAAAAAACACAGCAGTTTTCACAAATCACCTACTAACCTATTGACATAGTAGGTTAGTAGTATTATGATAGCTACATCAGATTTGAGCAGATAAATAAGAAAGGAGCAAAAAAACGATGATCAAAGCAAACAGCATCAGTTTAAAAGAAGTCATGTGTTGTTGTCGAATGCCATACTCCCGGGCATATAATTTGGCTGGGGTGCATTCCTGCGTTGATTTGCGCCTCAACGATACACAAGCGTAATCGTTATTTTGAAGAATAAAATGCGATCGCAGAAAGTATCTGATATCTGCCACTTGCCCGGGAGCTAAAACACAAGCCCCCGGGCTTTTTTATCGCTGTATGAAAACACCAGCGCTCAAGGATCTGAGAAATTAGAAACTGAGAAACAGAAAAAAGGCAAGTCAAACACAAAAGAACACAAAACCATATCAAAATAAAAAGGAAAGAGGACATAAAAATGAGTGATTACAAATTTGAAACATTACAGCTTCACGTAGGACAGGAAGAGCCGGATCCGGCAACAGATGCAAGAGCAGTACCGATTTATCAGACAACTTCTTATGTATTTCGCAATTCTGCACATGCGGCAGCAAGATTCGGTCTGGCAGACGCAGGAAACATTTACGGAAGACTGACGAATTCTACCCAGGATGTTCTGGAAAAGAGACTGGCAGCTTTGGAAGGCGGAGTTGCAGCCCTGGCAGTAGCATCCGGTGCAGCAGCCATTGATTACACCATTCAGGCTCTTGCAGGAGAGGGTGAGCACATCGTGGCTCAGAAAACCATTTACGGCGGCAGCTACAATCTTTTGGCACACACCCTTCCGAGATACGGAATCAGCACAACGTTCGTAGATGCCCACAATCTGGAAGAGGTAGAGAATGCGATCCGGGACAACACAAAAGCAATTTATCTGGAGACTCTCGGAAATCCGAACAGTGATATCCCGGACATCGATGCTATCGCAGAGATCGCACATAAACACGGACTTCCGCTGGTGATCGATAACACCTTCGGAACACCTTATCTGATCCGCCCGATCGAGCACGGGGCAGACATCGTGGTACATTCTGCCACAAAATTTATCGGAGGCCACGGTACAACACTGGGCGGCGTGATCGGAGATTCCGGAAACTTTGACTGGAAAGCAA
>CAKUJL010000127.1 GCA_934661715.1 uncultured Oscillospiraceae bacterium
GATATAGTGATCTGAGCACTGAAACAAAGTGCGTAGGGGGCGATGCCCACATCGCCCCATTTGGCACCATCGAATTTGCCGGAGATTCCCGTAAAACCGGTTTGTACTGCCGGGTCGATGTGCTCAATCGACCCCTACGCATTCCCGGAAGGTTCCCGGAAATTCAAAACGTATTTCCATGGAAAACGCGGATTTTTGAGGGAAAATTAGCCAATTTTCTCGAAGTCTTCCGCCCCATGCTTGCACAGCGGGCAGATGAAATCGGCGGGAAGCTCGTCTCCCTCGTACACGTAGCCGCAGATCTTGCAGACCCAGCCCTTCTGCTCGGAAAGCGCGGCGGGCTTCGGCTTGACGTTGTCAAAATAATAGCTGTAGGTCATCGCGGGAACGTTCAAGAGCTCTCTGGCCTCGGTCACATCGGCGATGAACAGCACGTGCGTCTCAAACTCCACCGTCTTGATGACCTGGCAGGACAAGAACGCCTTCGTGTTCTGCGGCAGGTAATATAGCCCGTTCGCCGAGCGCTGTGCGTCCACGCCCGCAAACTTATCGGTGTCCTTGCCGGAATGGAAGCCGTAGTGCTCAAAGACCGCGAACGGCGCGTCCTGAGACAGAACCGAGACATTGAACACGCCCGTCCGCTGGATCATGCCGCAGGTGTAGTTTTCCCTGTTGACCGTGATGCTCACGCGCTTGGGGGAATCGGTCTGCTGCATGACGGTGTTGATGATGCAGCCGTTGTCCTTTTCGCCCTCCTTCGCCGTGAGAACATACAGGCCATAGGAAAGCGCGAACATCGCGTTCTGCTCGATGGGCTTGGCCTCTTCATGCACCGCGGGCGCCGGATGCTCCATACTATTATAAATCGCCTGCGCCAGATTGTCCATCTGCGAAAGCTGATTTTCTTTGAGAGAAGACTTGATCGTCAGCGTTTCGTCCAGAATCGTGCAGTTTTTGAGCTTCGAGAACTCCGTGCGCATGAGTCCTGCCGCCGTCGGGGCCCACGAGCCGTTTTCGACCAGCGCGATGGTCCGGTTCTGGAGGTTGTGGTTGACGATGTCGTGAACGAGGTTTTCCATGTTCACGAACATGCCCGCGTTATAGGTCGTGGAGATGAAGACCAGATGGCTTGCCCGGAAGCACTCGGAAACAATATAGCTCGGGTGCGTCGCGGAGACGTCAAAGAGCTTGATGTTCCGGATGCCGAGGTCGGCCAGCTTCGATGCCAGAATGTTCGCGGCGTTTTCGGTGTTGCCGTAGACGGAGGCGTAGGCGATGACGACGGCCTGCTCTTCGGGCTTGTACGTCGCCCAGTGGACATACTTGTCGATGAACCAGCCGATGTCCTTGCGCCACACGGGGCCATGCAGCGGGCAGATGGTCTCAATTTCGATCGTCGCCGCCTTTTTGAGAAGCGCCTGCACCTGCGTGCCGTATTTGCCGACGATGTTGGTGTAATAGCGTCTCGCGTCGTCCAGCCACTCGGTCTGGAAGTTCACCTCGTCTGCGTACAGGTTGCCGTTGAGTGCGCCGAACGTTCCGAACGCGTCGGCAGAATAGAGCGTCTTCGTCGTCACATCGTAGGAGACCATCGCCTCCGGCCAGTGCACCATCGGGGCCATGACGAAGGCAAAGGTATGCTTACCCGTGCACAGCGTGTCCATTTCGCCGACGATGACGGCGCGGGAGTCAATGTCAAACGTGAAGAAGTTCTTGATCATCGCAAGTGTTTTCTTGTTGCAGACGATCTTCACATTCGGGTGCCGCAGCACGAGGTCCTGCATGAGGGCGCAGTGGTCGGGCTCCATGTGGTTGACGATCAGGTAGTCAAGTTCGCGGCCATTTAACACGTGCTCGACGTTTTCAAAGAAAATGCCGCTCACCGAGCTGTCCGCGGTATCCAGAAGGACGGTCTTTTCGTCCAGCAGCAGATACGAGTTGTAGCTCACGCCGCGCGAGATGGGATAGACATTTTCAAAAAGGGCAAGCCGCCGGTCGCTTGCGCCGACCCAGTAGAGATCTTCGGTCATTTTTTTGACACAGTACATAAGATAGCCTCCTTATTTTGCGTTTGGTTTTTTCTTCTGGCTATAGCATACCACAGCTTTGCGAAAATTACCAGCATTATTTTAATAATAATTCTTAAAATTATTTTCTCCGTCCGGCTCTGTCCGGAAGACAGTTTGCATTTTCCGTTCCGATGGGGTAAAATAGCGGAAAGAAAAACCCGTGGGAGGCAATTGCTTTGAAAAAGGTCTTGAAACTGCTCGGAATTTTGCTGCTGGTCCTGCTTTTGATCGTTGGAGCGTACGCGGGCTATGTCTTTGGCACGTATGCACGCATCGAGGACAATCAGAACTTACATGTCACGCACGGAAGCGCCGGTGTGAAGTTAGCCGATCCCGGAACGCCCTATAAGGTCCTCAGCTGGAACATCGGCTTCGGCGCGTATGAAGACGACTTCGGCTTTTTCATGGACGGCGGCACCGAGTCCCGCGCGTGGTCCAAAGAGCGCTTGAGCGAAAACCTAGACGAGATCGGAACGCTTCTTTCCGCGCAGGATGCCGACCTGACGCTCCTGCAGGAGGTCGACTTCGACTCCGACCGCAGCTATCACGTCGACGAGGCCCTGAAGCTTCGCACGTTTGATGATCTGGATGTATACACCGACAGCGTCTTCGCCGTGAACTATCACTCGGCCTACCTCTTCTATCCCCTCACAAAGCCCCACGGCGCGTCCAATTCCGGCCTTCTCACAGTCTCGAAGCTCGGCGTTCGCAGCGCGGTGCGAAGAAGCCTTCCGGTCGAGACCGGCGTGACGAAGCTTCTGGATTTGGACCGCTGCTACAGTGTCTCGCGCATTCCGGTCTCAAACGGCAAAGAGCTGTGCCTTTTTGACCTGCACCTGTCCGCCTACACCTCCGACGGCAAAATTGCCGACGAGCAGCTGGAGCTTCTGCTCTCCGATATGCAAAAGGAGTTCGACGCGGGCAATTACGTCATCGGCGGCGGCGATTTTAACAAGGACCTTTTAGAAGGCGGCAGCGAAGCGTACTTCGGCGTTCCGACCGAGGATTACACCTGGGCGCAGCCCATCCGCTTTGACCTTCTGGAAAAGACGGATATCCGACTCATCGCGCCCGAGGGAAAAGACGCGGCCGTCCCCTCCGTCCGAAATGCCGACGGGCCCTATCACGACGGCCAGCTGGTGCTCACCGTCGACGGCTTTCTCGTCTCGCCCAACGTGCGCGTCACCGGAAGCGAGGTGCTGGACACCGGCTTTGCCAACTCCGACCACAACCCGATCGTCATGACCGTGGAGCTCGAATAACAAAAATCCCGGCGCAGTACCTGTTTGATACTGCACCGGGACGTTTTTCACTTTCTGCCCGTAGAGCCGAAGCCGCCGCGGTCGACGCTGGACAGCTCTTCGCACTCTTCAAATTCAATGGCGGGCTGAATTTCAAAAATGCGGAACTGGCAGATGCGGTCGCCCTTTTCAAGCTGCGTGTCGCGCGTGGCGTAGACCGGGAGCTTCCACTCGTCGTTCGTCCCGCAGAAGCTGTTGTCAATGACGCCCACGGAGTTGGCCTGCAAAAGGCCCCAGCGCTTGAACGTCGAAGAGCGCGGCGCGGTTCTGGCCTCATACCCCTCCGGCAGCTGCATCGAAACGCCCAGCGGCACGAGCGCAAAGTCCCCCGCCTTCAGCGTCATATCCTCCGCGCAGTAAAGATCGATCCAGTCGCCCGTTTTCGTGATCTTGAGCCGCGGCGCGTCGGGGGAAAAATAATGAATTTTGATTTTCGGCATAAGCTTCTCCTGTATAACCTCTACTGTTTTTCGTCCCAGAGAATCACTTCTCCGGCGGCGCGTGTTTTTTTCATGTCGATGAGCCGCTGGTTGCTCGAGCCGCGGAAGCGCAGCGAAAGATTTTTCTGCGCCGCGATGAACGGCCCGTCCACCAGAACCTCCAGCGCTCCCAGAAGCTCGTCCGTCACGCCGGGAAGCTGCGGCAGCGTCTGGCCGTAAACATAGCCCGTGAAGGCCCAGATCGTTTTTTCGGGGAGCTCTTCTCTGATTTTCCGCGTGAGCCGCAAAAGCCCTTCCTGATTCCTTGGGTCAAAGGGCTCTCCGCCGAGATACGTGATGCCGCGGATATAGCCGGGCCGCAGAAAGTCCAGAATGTGCGCGATGACGCCGTCCGTAAACGGCTCGCCGTAGGAAAAGTCCCACGCCTCGGGGTTGAAGCAGTCCTTACAGTGGTGCGTGCAGCCCGAGACGAACAGACTCACGCGCACGCCGGGCCCGTTTGCGATGTCGCAGGTCTTGATACTGGCATAATTCATAAAAAACGCCTCCCAGCTTGGCTTGGATTCTGTCTTGACAATCGGCTCTATCGTGTTAAAATGTCTGCCGACTACGATAATCAAAGTGAGGAGGTGCGCGATGGAAGCGCACGATCAGATTCTGCACGGGCTTCTGGACATGGGCCAGATGCTGCTTCTGTGCGGCGCGGAAATTAACCGCGTGGAGGACACCATGACGCGGCTTGGCCGGGCCTATGGCGCCAAAAAGGTCGATATTTTCGCCATCACGTCAGACCTTGTGCTGACAGTCCAGTTTGAAGACGGCGTGGAGCTGACGCAGACGCGCCGCATCCGGAAAGCCTCGACCTTCGATTTTGTAAAACTGGAGCAGCTCAACGCGCTGAGCAGACGTATCTGTTTAGAGCCCGTCAGCGCTCAGGAATTTCGCGCCGAGCTCAAGAAGATCGACCGCGAACAGCCGCGTGCGCTCACGCTCTATCTCGGAAGCGTCGTCACAGCCTTCAGCTTTACGCTGTTTTTCGGAGGCAAGTGGTATGACGCGGTGCTGGCCGCGTTCGTGGGGCTCATGGTCTGCTTCATGCAGCAGCAGGTGCAGCCCGTGTTCCGCAACGCCGCGTTCTTTCAGGTGCTGGTCGGCTTTGTC
>CAKUJL010000128.1 GCA_934661715.1 uncultured Oscillospiraceae bacterium
AACACGAAAGGCAAGCCGACGAACTCGGAATTCATCGCCCTGATCGCCGACAAATTGCAGCTGCAATTGAAAGCCGAACGCGCCGTGTGAAGCGCAAAAGTCCCGGAATGACCATACGTCGTTCCGGGACTTTTATTGGACAAAAATTGACGTTTTCGGACAAAACGGCGGGAAAATGGCAAACGGCGTCAATTTATGTCTACAAAAAGTGGGAAAAAGATTGCGAGAAAATATTGAAAATTCTGACGGAATGTGTTAAATTATAGATGCAGCAGAGAGAAAGTGTTCGGCCGACACGAAACTCCAGGCATCCGCGATTGCACTTCGCGGGAGAAAAAATTTACAGAAAGAGGGCCTTTATCATGAAGGACGTGCGAACGACGGTCATGCAGCTCAGCGGCCGCTGGGGCAACAGATGTTACATTGTTTTGTGCTTAGCAGTCGAAGCGGCGCTGGAATTGCCGCGCGATGATATGCAGATGAAGAGCGTTTTGCTTGCAGTTTCGAAGCAAAATGGGCGATCGCCGGAGGCAAATTCCCGGGCACTTTCGCGGGCGGCGCACGACATCTGGGACCGTGGAAATCGCGAGCTTCTGACGGAAATTTTCGGCCGAAAGCTGGATCGGGCGCCGACGTCAAAGGAGCTTCTGTACGTTTTAACGGACTATGTCCGGCCGGAAATACATTATTGCTGCTGGAAATCTGAGGCGTCGAATTCGTTCGGCATCGTCATCGAAGCAGACGGCGAAGCGCAGCTGATCACCGAGCCGTTTTCCAGCAACGAGGCGTTCGTCAGGCTGCTGGCCAGACGCCTGAGCGTCCAGCAAAAACCGGCAGATTTATTCTGGATGCAGTACTTATCCGGGAAAATCCCCGGCATTTTGCCGCCGCAGAAGGGGAGAATCACGCGCGGGGACGACGGGGAAGATACGTGAGATTTCCCGGCGCGAAGCGCATTCATACAGGCTCAGCGGCAGACCAACGTTCAATCCCCTCAGTCACCTGTCGGTGACAGCTCCCCTTGCCGCAAGGGGAGCCTTTGAGAGGTGCGGTGCAAGCTTTCTCATGCTGATTACAGCAGGGGAGCCTTGAGAGGTGCGTCCCGCATCCGCCGCACCCGAACCGCGGAGGCGCGTGCAGAGCTAAGCGATCTCCGCGGCGGCCTGCACCGGAAATCTGCTGCTCGGCATGAAGATCGTTGTATACGAACCAAAATCCAACGCAGTCAAAAGACAGAAAGAGAGTGCTCACGTAACCGTAAGCACTCTCTATTTTTTACTGCACTTTTAATCGAGAACTCCGAGGATTTCAAAAGGGCCGCGGCCCTTTTGTTGAGCTGCGCCGCAGCGCAGCAACTCTCCCCGCAACTTCTTCTTGGCGGCTCGACACCACTCTTCTTTGCGCAGCTAAGAAGAATGGGGTCGAGAAAAGGACAGACTGGTGGTCTCCACCAGAAAAAACACGGCGCTTGCCGCCGCGGACGGCAAAAACAAATTTCGCCACACCGAGCAGTCGGTCAAATAAATTTACGCCTCATACCCCGGCTTACCCAGCAGCCGGAACATATTCTTCTTATATGCCTCAACGCCCGGCTGGTTAAACGGATTTACCCCCGAGATATACCCCGACACGCCGCAGGCATATTCGAAGAAGTAGATGAGCGCACCGACGCTCTCTTCGGTGATCTCCGGCAGACGGATCTCCGTCACCGGCACGCCGCCGGAAATGTGCGCGGCCTTGGTCGCCTGCATGGCCTTTTCGTTGATATAGCTCATTTCGCGGCCCGCGAGATAGTTGAGCCCATCGAGGTTTTCTTCGTCCGACGGAACGGCGACGGACGTTCTGGCCTTGTCAAAGAAGACGACGGTCTCCTGCAAAATGCGCTTGCCTTCCTGCATATACTGGCCCATCGAGTGAAGGTCCGGCGTGAGGTCGACGGAGGCCGGGAAGATGCCGGTCTGGTCCTTGCCCTCGGACTCGCCGTAGAGCTGCTTCCACCATTCGGCCATGAAGCGGAACGAGGGCTCGTAGGCGGCGAGGACCTCGATGCTCTTGCCGGAGGAGAGGAGCTTCTGGCGGCTCATCGCGTACTGCGCCTCGGCGCTCTTGACGCCGTCACGAAGCGCGGTCTCGCGCTCTTTTGCCGCGCCCTGCATGAGCGCTTCAATGTCGATACCGGCGACGGCGATGGGAAGAAGGCCGACTGCCGTGAGAACCGAGTACCGGCCGCCGACATTGTCGGGCACGACGAAGGTCTCGTAGCCCTCTTTTGTGGCCAGCGTCTTGAGTGCGCCTCTGGCCTTGTCGGTCGTGGCGTAAATCCGCTCCTTCGCGCCTTCCTTGCCGTATTTCTTTTCGAGCATTTCCTTGAAAATGCGGAAGGCGATGGCGGGCTCGGTCGTCGTGCCGGACTTGGAGATGACGTTGACGGAGAAATCGCGGCCTCCGATCATCGTGACGATCTCGGACAGCGCGTCCGAGGAAATGCCGTTGCCTGCAAAGAAAATGTCGGGCGTGGACTTCGGGAGCATATTGTAGTTCGGGCTCTTCAGAAGCTCGATGACCGCGCGGGCGCCCAAATAGCTGCCGCCGATGCCGATGACGACGAGGGCCCTGGAGTCTGACTGAATTTTCTTCGCCGCCTTCTGGATGCGGGAGAACTCTTCTTTGTCATAGTTTACCGGCAGGTCGACCCAGCCGATAAAATCGCTGCCCGCGCCGGTGCCGTCCGACAGCTGCCGGATGGCGGCCAGAGCCTTTTCTTCGTTGGACACATCGGGCGTAAAGTCCTTTGCGCCGCTCAAATCTACTCGTACCATAGTATTACCTCCTATATGGGTTCTGAAGAACGCACAAAGCCGTGCGCTTTTTACTGGGAATCCCTGTGCAGCATCGCCGCGCCGATCATACCGGCGTCGTTGCCGAGCTCGGCGGGGACGAGCTTGCCGTGGGTCTTGTAGAAGCATTTTTTCGTCGTCTGCTCCCGAAGCGGGGCAAACAGGAACTCGCCCGCGCCGCACACGCCGCCGCCGATGGCGATGATCTCGGGGTCCAGCAGGTTGTAGATGGACGCGCAGGCGGAAGACAGGGAATCGATATACCGGTCAAACACGGCCTTCGCGGTCTCGTCTTCGTCCTTGGCGCAGTCGATGACGAGCTTGGCGTCGATCGCGTCCGGATTTCCCGCCGCACGGATGGCGATCAGGCTTTCGGGGTGCTTCTTTGCCGCGCGTTTGCCGTCGCGAGCCAGAGCGCTTGCCGCGCAGTAGGCCTCCATGCAGCCGTCGTTGCCGCAGGTGCAGTGCTCGCCGCCGTTTTCCAGATACATGTGCCCGAGCTCGACGCCCTGATTCATGCCGCCGTTGAACATATGCCCGCCGAGGATGATGCCGCCGCCGAGACCCGTGCCGAGGGTGAACAGCACCGCCGTCTTGCAGCCGCGGAACGCGCCCGCGTAGAGCTCAGCCAGCGCCGCGCCGTTTGCGTCGTTTGCCAGATACACCGGAATGCCCGGAAACGCCTCCTGCGCCAGCGCCTTCAGAGGCACGTCGTGGAAGCCGAGGTTGTACGCGTCGATGACGCGCTCGCCGGTCTGGTCGATGCTGCCGGGCACGACGATGCCGATGCTCTCGATGTCCTTGCGCGTGACGCCCTCCTGCCTGAGAAGAAAATCGACCGCTTCGGCGATCGCCGCGATGACGCTTCTGGCCCCGTCGTGGGGGAAGCGGACGCTGCAATTCTGCAAAAGCGAGAGCTCCTCGCTCACAAGGCCGACCTTAATATTCGTTCCGCCGATATCCACACCGATTTGATACATAGTCATGCTCCTTCCTTCTCGTCATGCAGATCAAAAAGCTTCATAAAGTTGCCGTAGAGAATTTTTTCGTTCACATCGTCTCCGAGCCCCAGCGACAAAAACCGCGCCAGCTCGTCTTTTGGAGACCACATCGGAAAATCCGTGCCGAACAAAAACCGCCCGGGCCCGAATTTGTCGAGCATCCGCAGGACCATGTCCCGCGGGATCATCGGCAGCGTGCTCGACGTGTCATACAAAACGCCTTCCGGCAGCGGGCACTCGTAAGAATGCGCCCACGCCATCCAGCCGCCGAAGTGCGCCGCGATGACCTGCAGGTCAGGCACCTGCCGAAGAAGGTTCATCAGGCGCTCGGGCGTTGAATAGTCGTACCGGTTATCGCCCATGTGGAAAAGCACGGGAAGGTCCAGCTTTGCCGCCTTTTTGTAGACCGGCACGCCGCAGGGCGCGTCGACCGGGATTTTCTGAAAATCCGGATGCACTTTTAAGCCCCGGATGCCGAGCGCTTTGGCGCGTTCGAGCTCTTCTTCGGCGCCCTCCATGCCGGGGAAGATGGAGCCGAAGGCGATCGCGCCGGGAATACCCTTCACGGCCTGCGAGAGAAAGTCGTTGATGCTGCGCACCTGATGCGCAGTGGTCGCGGAATTGCTCATCACGAAGCGGGTGATGCCGGCTTCGCGCTCGTGCTTTGCAAGATTTTCCGCGCTGGCCGGGTGGCAGGCCATCTGTGCCCCGCCGTAAAATGCGCCGATGGACGCGGGGGCCTTGTCGGCAAGCTTGTCCGGGAACGCGTGCGCGTGGATGTCTGCTACCTTCATGTCCTTTTCCCAACTCTCCGGCGCGGGATTTTGCCCGCACCTTCTTTTTTCGATGCAATATTATACCACGCGAAGCGCATCGTTACAAGTACAGAACCGACTAAAAACCAGCCCGAAAATGCTGAAAAACCGGTAAAAATCCCCGGATACAGGGCGTATCCGGGGAAGGGGCTTTCGTTTGAAATTCAGAGGATTTTCCGGCCCGCGACGAACTTCGCCGCGACGTTCCGCTCGTCTGCCAGATACACCATGCGCTCGAGCCTATCCCGCGCGGAAAGCGGCTGCGGGTGCGGAAGATTGTCGTCGTCCAGCACGACGGCGTCCAGAGCA
>CAKUJL010000129.1 GCA_934661715.1 uncultured Oscillospiraceae bacterium
CACGCCTTCGTGCAGGCGTTGCAGCCGACGCAGGAATAGATCTCGGGGTAGAGCTGCATCATGATTTGCTGGGTCGGTTTGACGGTTTCGATGTCGTAGACTTCCTTTACCAGCGGGAAAAACGGCAGCGTCGCCACGTACATATTATCCTCGACCTTCGTCGAGCAGGCAAGACACGCCTTCAGCTCCCGGTCGCCCGCAATGCGGTAGATCGTCGCGCACGCGCCGCAGAAGCCGTTGCGGCAGCCGCAGCCGCGCACGAGCTGATAGCCCGCGTATTCCATCGCCTCCATGATCGTCAGACTCGACGGAACCTCATATTTTTTGCCGAACAGAAAAACCTTCACCATTTTTTCCATTGCGTTTCTCCTTAATATTCGTCAGGGAGTTCATCCAATTGGTCAAACCGGAACACGGGCCCGTCCTTGCAGACGTATTTGTTTCCGATGTTGCACCGGCCGCATTTGCCGAGGGCGCACTTCATCTTGAGCTCCATCGTCGTGTAGACCTGTTCCCGCGCAAAGCCGAGCTCCATGAGCCCCGCGAGCGTAAACTTGATCATGACCGGAGGGCCGCACATGACAACGGTTTTGTCGGTCGAAAAGCCGAGCTCCTTGACATAGTTTGGAACGAAGCCCACATGGCCGTCCCAGTCCGGCTGCTCGCGGTCGATGGTGAGATGGACGTTGATGCCGTCCTCTTTGCACCAGACGTTTTCGATTTCCGGATAGTCGACCAGGTCTTCTTTGGACCGTGAGCCGTAGACGATGTCGATTTTGCCGTAGCGCTC
Organism: uncultured Oscillospiraceae bacterium; assembly: GCA_934661715.1. Lineage (GTDB taxonomy): Bacteria > Bacillota > Clostridia > Oscillospirales > Oscillospiraceae > CAG-170. The sequence continues at coordinate 791 of CAKUJL010000129.1, forward strand.
GCGGTAGTGGCGGCAGTAGTTGATGACCGCGTGCAAAGGTGCGAGGCCAATGCCGCCCGCGATAAACAGAAGGTCCTTCCCCGCAAACGCCGTGTCCACCGGAAAGCCGTTTCCGTAAGGTCCGCGGATGGTGATCTGCTGGCCGGGCTCCATCTCGTGAAGCCACGTGGTCACGCAGCCGCACTTTTTGATCGAGAATTCGACAAACGCTTCCTCCGTCGGGCTCGAGGTGATCGAGAACAACGCCTCGCCCACGCCGGGAACGGAGAGCATCGCGCACTGCCCCGGAATGTGCAAAAAGGGCTTTTTCCCGTCTAAACCTACCACGCGGAAGGTCTTGACGTCGGGCGTGTCGACGCGAATATCCGTCACGACGGCAAGCTTCGGGATCAAGGGGTCAGGTCTCATCGCGTCCACCTCCCAGCGTTTTGATGACTTTTACAATGTTCATGTGGATGGGGCACTTCTGAAGACATCTTCCGCAGCCGACGCAGCCGAAGACGCCGTCATTATTGTCCGGGAAATACACCAGCTTGTGCAGAAACCGCTGCCGGAAGCGCTCAAGCTGCGTCGGTCTCGGCTGGCCCGCGGACATTTTCGTGAAGTCGGAGTACATGCAGCTGTCCCAGCAGCGAAAGCGCCGCACGGTTTTTCCGGTGTCAAACTCCTGCACGTCATAGCACTGACACGTGGGACACACGAACGTGCACGTGCCGCAGCCGAGGCAGCTCTCAGAGAGCTGTTTCCATTCCGGCCGGTCAAAGAGCGCCTTCGTCCTGCCAGCGCCGAAGCCCGATAGGTCGAGGTTCGAAAGCGGCAATTTCTGAAGAATTTCGCGCGTTTTTTCCTGCTGCGCCGTTACTTCTTCTTCGCCGCAGGGCTCTAAAAGCGAAAGCGTTTCGGTCAGCACCGCGCCCTTTTCCGTGTTCGCCTGCCAGAAAAGCGCGTCCTCCGTCAGCCAGCAGGAGACATCACCTGCGGGCTGTGCCGGGTCAATGCCGAATTTTTCGCAGAAGCAGGTCGTATCCGGTCTGGTGCAGGCCAGCGTGATGAGCGTGCCGTTTTCGCGGCGGGACGCGTAGAACGTGTCGACGGGCTCGTTTAGGAAAACTCTGTCGAGGATTTCCAGACTTCTCGCGTCGCACGCGCGGACGCCGAAGACGGCAAAGGGTTTCGTTTCGTCCCGCGTCTCAAGCATTTCGATGGTCTTTCCCTCCCGCCGGAAGCCCGCGAGATTTTCCACCTGCGGGAAAAAGAGGTCCTTGGGAGATTTCACCGTGTTGAGCCGGTTGGAGAGCCGCATGCCTTCCTGCCACAGCGTAAACTGCGCCTGCCCGGCCGTATCGTCAACCGGAAGATACAGCGCCCGCTGTGAAGAAATGGCCGCGAACAGGGCGTCGAGGTTCGAACGGTTTACCTTTTTCATGCCTTCGCCCCTCCCCTCTCATAAACGATCGACGGCTCACAGTCTCCGGTCCGGAAATCCAGCAGCGGCGGCCTTGATTCCAAATCCGCGCCCGCCTGATATTCGCCATACAGTTCGTTCGTGTCCTTGATGAACTTGCGGTTAAGCAAATGCAGCGGAATGTGCTGCGGACAGACCCGGGAGCACTCGCCGCAGTCGGTGCAGCGGGAGGTCACGTGGAAGGACCTGATGATATGGAAGAAGTTTTCTTCAAAGCTGTCTGCCGCGGCCTTGTTGTCCGTCCCCAACTCGTGGTTATCGAACACGCATTTTTCGCACGTGCACGCCGGACAGACATTCCGGCAGGCGTTGCAGCGGATGCACCGCGAGAGCTCCCCGCGCCAGAACCGGAATCTTTCTTCCGGCGTCAAGCCTTCCAGCCGCGCGACCTCATCGAACCGATGGCTGTCAAGGCAGTCTTCTCCCTGTTCGCCGAGAAGCTCGTCAAAGATCGCAAGCTTTTTGCTCTTGCACGTTTCGCACTTCAAAAGCAGCACGTCGGCCTTTTTGACCGTTTCCGCGCCGTAGAGCGTGGTGAGGTTCAGGTCAATGCCGTCCTCGGAAATTTCCGTCACGCCGCTGTGGCCCAGCGCCACGATTTTCTCCATCGAGCAGCAGCCATCGCACTGCACGCCGACGATATACACGTTTTCGCGTTTGATCTTGTATCCCTTCAAAAGCTGGACAAACGAATACGTGTCGCACGGCTTGAGAAACACCGCCGTCACACCGTCCTTTTTGCTCTCGGCGATGCAGTATTTGGAAAGATTCGCGCCCGCGAAGACGCTGTACTGAAACTCGCGTTCGACCTCTTCCGCGCTTTCAAATGTGCCGGGCGTCAAGTCATAGAAGAACTCGCCGCGCTTCCAGCCGAGGACTCTCTGTGCCTTTCCGGATTCCAGCAGCTCCAAGGCTTTTTCCTTTACTCCTTGCATCTGAGGTCCTCCAATCTGCGGTTTTCGCCGAGCTCTGTGATGGTCTTCACAAATTCGTTCATCGTCGCGGCAAATTTCGCGCCCTCGGCGGCAGAGACCCATTCGACTCTCGTGCGGCCCTTTTCAATGCCGAGGAAATCGAGCATTGAAAACAGCAGCGTCATGCGCCGTCTGGCGTAGTAATTGCCGGTCGTGTAGTGGCAGTCTCCGGGATGGCAGCCGCAGAGGATGACGCCGTCCGCGCCCTTCTGAAACGCACGGAGGATGAACATGGGGTTCAAGCGGCACGAGCACGGAATGCGGATAATTTTGACGTTCGCGGGGTATTGCAGCCGGTTCGTGCCGGAAAGATCCGCGCCCGCGTACGAGCACCAGTTGCAGCAGAAGGCCACGATCGTCGGTTTCCATTCGCCGTTTACCTGCATATCGCATCCACCTCCGCGAGAATCTGTTTGTTGGAAAAGCCCTTGAGGTCCATTGCGCCGGACATACACGCCACCGTGCACGCGCCGCAGCCCTGACAGACCGCCGGGTTGACCTGCGCCACGCGGCGAAGAAGGGTCGTGCGGTTCGGCCCGCGGAATTCTTTGTCTACATACGTGATCGCGCCGTAGGGACAGACCTTTTCGCAGTTCGAGCAGCCGTTGCACATCATCTCATTCGGCTCGGCCACGCACGGGTTGCACGTCAGGCTGTCCTTGCACAGTAGGCCAATGACCTTCGCCGCCGCGGCAGAAGCCTGCGCCACGGTCTCGGGGATATCCTTCGGCCCCTGACACGTGCCGGAGAGGAACACGCCCGCTGTCGGGCTTTCAACAGGCCGTAATTTGGGATGCGCCTCGGTAAAGAAGTCGTTCGTGTCCATCGAGGCCGTCAGCATTGTGGCAACCGACCGCGCCGATTTGTCCGGCTCAATTGCCGCCGCGAGGACGACCATGTCCGCGTCAATGTGCAGCTGGCGGTTATCCAGCAGGTCGGATGCCTGCACCTTCAGTTTTCCGTTTTCAGGCACGACCTTGCCGACCATGCCCTTGATGTAGTGCACGCCGTATTCTTCCACGGCTCTTCGATAGAACTCGTCAAAGTTCTTGCCCGGCGTGCGCACGTCGATGTAGAACACGTAAACGTCCGTGTCCGGGTATTTTTCGCGGCAGAGCATCGCGTGCTTCGCCGTATACATGCAGCAGATTTTCGAGCAGTAGCTCTTGCCCTTCTGCGCGTCCTCGCAGCGAGAGCCCACGCACTGGACAAAGACGATGGTCTTCGGGTGCGTGCCGTCAGACGGCCGGAGCAGCGTGCCGCCCGTGGGCCCCGCCGCGTTCATGAGCCGCTCAAACTCCAGACTCGAGACAACGTCAGGACTCTTCGAGTACGCGAACTCGTCAAATTTTGAAAGATCGATGGGATTGAAGCCCGTCGCGGCGACAATTGCGCCGTATTCGCGCTCGATCATTTCGTCTTTCTGCTTGTAGTCGATTGCGCCCGCCGTGCAGACCTTCGCGCACACGCCGCATTTGCCGTTTTTGAGCATGTTGCAGTAGTCCGGGTCGATCGTCGCGACCTTCGGCACGGCCTGCGCAAAGGGGATGTAAATGGCGCGTCTGGTG
>CAKUJL010000130.1 GCA_934661715.1 uncultured Oscillospiraceae bacterium
TTCCCATGCAGGCCGGTCTCGGCGGCGGAAGTGCGGACGCGGCGGCGGTGCTGCGCGTGCTCAACAAGCACTATGGGTATCCGCTTTCCATGCCCGCGCTGTGCGAGCTTGGAAGCACGGTCGGCTCGGACGTGCCGTTCTGCGTGATGCAGGGAACGGTGCTCGTCGAGGGCATGGGCAACAAGCTCACGAAGCTTCCCGACGCGCCGGAGATGTTCTTTGTCGTCTGCAAGCCGGAGTTCTCCGTTTCGACCAAGGAGCTCTATGAAAAGCTCGACGAGACGTTCATCGAACGCCGGCCCGACCACAAGGCGATGATGTCGAATTTGCAGAAGGGCGAGCTTCTCGGCGTCGGCGGCAGCATGTGCAACGTCTTTGAGCCGATCGTTCTCAAGGAGCACTTCGACATCAACTACATCCGCTCGATGATGATCACCTACGGCGCTTACGGCGCACAGATGACGGGCTCGGGCTCGGCGGTGTTCGGCGTGTACGATTCGTTTGAATACGCGACCGTCGCGTGCACGATGCTCAAGGACAAGTACCAGCAGGTCTTTTTAGCAAAGAACGTATAATTTCCGCAAAAACCGCCTAGACTCTGGGTAATCTCAAAGTCTAGGCGGTGTTTTTATGAAAAAACGGTACATAACGGCGGGAATTTTACTTTTGGCGGCGCTGACGGTGTCCTTATGCGCGTTCTCCCAGCGAAGCCAGCAGCGCTTATCGCAAAAGCTCATCCGGCTGCACGTGGTCGCAAACTCGGACACGCCGGACGATCAGGCGTTGAAGCTTCTCGTGCGCGACGCGGTTTTGCGGGAGGCGGCCATCGCGCTGAAGGACGCGGCAGACCCCGAGGCTTCCTTGCAGGCGGCGCTTCCGGCGCTCACACGTGCGGCAAACGAGACACTTTTTTCGCAGGGAAGCCTTGACGCGGCAAGTGTGAGCCTTCGCCGGGAGCTGTTTCCGACGCGCGAGTATGACACGTTCCGGCTTCCGGCGGGCGTTTATAAGTCGCTTCGCGTGACGATCGGAAAAGGGGAAGGGCATAACTGGTGGTGCGTTGTCTTCCCGGCGCTGTGCTTACCTGCCAGCAGCGAAGAGCTGACGCAGGCCTGCCTTGCCGCGGGGCTCACGGAAGGGGAGGTCTCGATCCTGACCGGGGACACGGAAGAGATCGAACTCGAGTTCAAAACATTGGAACTCCTTGCAAAACTGAAAAAACTTCTCTGGGACGCGTAAGCGTCCTTTTTTTTACCCACGAGAACTGGTATAATAAGAAAAACAAGTCGAAAGGAGGGCGCGTATGCTGACGCTTCTTACCGGGCCGGACCGGCTTTCGGGGATGAACGCCGTTCTGGAGCGCATCTGCCGGGAGGCAAAAAGCGGCGCTTCTGACCAGATCCTCATCGTGCCCGAACAGGCATCTTTTGGGGCCGAGCGGATGCTCTGCGCACTTGGCGGGGACACGATCAGCCGGTTTGCGGAGGTTTTGAGCTTCACCCGCCTTGCAACGCGTGTTTTTTCCGTCTGCGGCGGCGTGAGCGAGGAATATCTGGACGAGGGCGGAAGGCTTCTGTGCCTGTATTTGACCGCCGAACAGGTCAAAACGCAGATCAAATACTATGCCTCGCACCTGCTCCGGCCGGAATTTCTGTCGCAGCTGGGGAAGATGCTCGAGGAATTCATGACCTATTGCGCAAGCCCGCAGCAGCTTTTCGAGGCGGCGGCGCAGATGACCGGCCAGCAGGCGCAGAAGCTTACGGAGCTGGCGCTGCTCTACGAGAGCTACCTGAGCGTCTGCAAAACGGGAAGAGCCGACCCCGTGACGAGACTCACGAGGCTCTCGCAGGCGCTTTTGCAGGAGGAATACTGCGCCGGAAAGCGGTTTTATCTGTGCGGCTTTTCGGATTTTACGGGCGTGCAGCTGGAAATTCTGGACGCGATCTTGCCGCAGGCCGACGTGACGGTCTTTCTGTGCGCCCAGGCGCGGGACGATTCCGTGTTCACCGCCGGAGAGCAGACGGTAAAGGCGCTTTCCCGCATGGCCGCGCGGCGCAATATCGAAGTAAAAAGAGAAAAGCTGGCCGCCCGCACGAACCGGCCCGAGGCGCTTACCTTCTGGCTTTCGCACGTGCTGGAAAACGGGCTAGAACGGTTGGAGCTTGCCGCGCCGGAGGTCTCGATCGCGCAGACGAAAACGTGCGCACAGGCCTGTGAGCTGGCCGCGGGCGTGGTGCAGCGGCTGACGGCACAGGGCATTCGCTGGAGGGACATTGCCGTGGCCACGACGGGCGATGCGTACCTTCAGACGCTCGAGCCCATGCTGGCCCGCGCGGGCATCGGCGCCTATTACGCCGGAACGGTCGACATTCTCCAAAAGCCGCTTTTGCAGGCGGTCTTGTCCGCGATGCAGGCGGCAAACCGGTTTTTGCCGGAGGACGTGCTGCAATATCTCAAGTCGGGCTTCTCACCGCTTCAGGCCGACGCGTGCGACCGGCTCGAGCAGTACGCGTATTTCTGGAACATCCGCGGCAGCCAGTGGTGTTCCGAGTGGACGCGCCATCCGGACGGCTTCGGACAGGAATGGACGGACGAAGCAAGGCAGCGGCTTTTCGAGCTCAACGTCTGGCGGGAAGGGGCGATCGAGCCCTTGCGGACGCTTCACAACGCGTGGCTTTCCGGGCGGACGGTCTGCGAACGGCTCATCGCGCTGCGCGAATTTCTGGAGCAGACGCATTTTCCGGAGAACGCGCTCGAACAGACGGACGCGCTTTACCGCGCCGGAAGCACACAGGCCGCGCAGGAAAACGAGCAGCTCTACGACATTCTCATCACCGCGATGGAGCAGGCGGAGATGGTTCTCGGCACGCAGGAGCTCGAGCTCGAGCGGTTTTTGCAGATGTTCCGGATGCTGCTTGGCAGATACAAGGTCGGCTCGATCCCGGCGACACTTGATCAGGTGCAGGTCGGAAGTCTGGATTCCATGCGAAGCGGGGAGGGAGACTATCTTCTCGTCCTCGGCGCGGACGATGGGGCGCTTCCGGCGCTCTCTGAACCGGAGAGCCTTCTGTCGGACCTTGAGCGGCAGAAGCTGTCGAAACTCGGCGTGAACCTTTCGCCGTCTTCCGAGCCGCGGCTGGAACGGGAGCTTGGCCGGACGCAGCTGGCGCTTCAGAGCGCGAAAAAGCGCGTATTTCTCATCTCCGGCAGCGAACAGCCGTCGTATCTTCTGGCAAGGACGAAGGAAATATTGCCGGGCTGTGAAACGCTCGACGAAAGCCATGTGCGCTTTGTGCCGGACGAACGGTCTCTTGCCGCGGCCTGCATCCGGGAAAACGGCGGCTGGCCGCTTTCTCCGGCGGCGCTACAGGCAAAGTGGGAGCTGGAAGAAAAGCTCGGCTTTTCGTTCACGGGGCTTTCCAAACAGACCGTGCAGGGCCTTTACGGCAGGAAGCTTTCGCTTTCCGCTTCCAGACTCGACAAATTCGCCGCCTGCCGGTACAGCTTCTTCCTGCGCTACGGGTTAAAGTGTGAGCCGTGGCGGCAGGCCAGCTTCGACGCGCCGGTCTTCGGCACGTTCGCGCACTATGTGCTGGAGTGTACGGTGCGCGACGTGATGGAGCAGGGCGGCTTTCAGACGGTCGGGGAAAGCCGGGTTTCCGAGATCGCGAAGACGCACATGGATGCCTACGAAGAAAAATTCATGCGCTTAGACGCGCAGGACGGCGGCCGGACGGACTATCTCTTCCGGCGCAACCGCGAGGAGGTCTCGAAGATCGTTTTGAATGTCGCGGAGGAGCTGCGCACGTCGCGCTTTGTCCCGTGCGACGAAGAGCTCGCGTTCGCAAAAGACGGGAAGCTGCCGCCGGTGCTGGTCGAAACGCCGGACGGACAGGCGGTTTTGTCGGGCTTTGTCGACCGCGTGGACATTCTGGACGACGGGAAGAGCCGGTATTTCCGCGTCATCGACTACAAAACGGGTCGGAAGGACTTTGACTACACCGACCTTCTGTGCGGGCAGGGGCTTCAGATGCTTCTCTACCTCTTCGCCATCGAACGGGCCAAGGGCGGCCATATCGCGGCGGGAAGGACACCGGCGGGCGTTCTCTATGTGCCGGGAAGGATCGACATGGAGCGGCTCGAGCCCGGCGGCTTGGAAGAAGAGCTTCAAAAGGCGCGGCAGAAAAACCTTGTCCGCAAGGGCCTTTTATTGCAGGACGAGGCCGTTTTGCAGGCGATGGAGCCGGGAGAAACTCCAAAGTTTTTGCCGTATCAGGTGAAAAAAGGGGAGCTGACCGGAAGCCTTGCCACGCGCGAGCAGTTCCGCCTTCTCGAGCAGTTCGTCTCCGAGAGCCTTCAGGCTCTGGCAGAGCAGATCTTCTCCGGCGCGGTCGCGCCCAACCCCATCGTGCGCGGGCCTTCGGCTTCGAGCTGCAAGTATTGCGATTTCCAAAGCGCGTGCCACTTTGACGCTTGCCCGACGAAAGAGCGCTGGCGCAAAAAAGTAAAAGCGGAAGAATTCTGGGCGGAGCTAGAAAGGAGGCGGCGAGATGGCTGAGGTGAAGCTGACAAAGGCCCAACAGGCGGTCGTTGAAAACCGCGGCGGGGCGCTTCTGGTCTCGGCGGCGGCGGGCTCGGGCAAGACGAAGGTGCTTGTCGATAGGCTTTTGTCCTATGTCGAGGACGAAAATGACCCGGTGAACCTCGATGATTTTCTGATCATCACTTACACAAAGGC
>CAKUJL010000131.1 GCA_934661715.1 uncultured Oscillospiraceae bacterium
CCTCGAAGCCCGGTAATTCCTCCTCCGGCCCGCTGCTGCCGAGTCTCGGCGATGACCAGCTCCTCTTCCGTGACGTGAGCAAGTACGATTACTACTACAACGCCGTCAAGTGGGCCCTCAAGAAGGGTGTCACCTCCGGCACCGGCCGCTACACCTTCAGCCCCGACGCTGCCTGCACCAGAGCGCAGACCGTCACCTTCCTCTGGAGAGCCGCCGGCTGCCCGAAGGCCACCGCGAAGACGAATCCCTTCACCGACGTTCACACCAGCGACTACTTCTATGAGGCAGTCCTCTGGGCCGTCGAAAACGGCATCACGAACGGCACGAGCAGCACGACGTTCAGCCCGAACGCCTCCGTCACCCGCGCACAGGTCGCCACGTTCCTCTGGAGAGCAAACGGCGAACCCGCGGCAAAGGACAGCGGCTTTACCGATGTGGCCGCCAACGCGTACTATGCCAAGGCCGTCGCCTGGGCCTACGCAGAAGGCATCACCACCGGCACCGGCTTCGGCGTGTTCAGCCCGGAGGCAATCTGCACCAGAGCGCAGATCGTCACCTTCCTCTTCAGAAACGCGAAGTAACACAGACAAAACCGCCCCGACGTTATCGTCGGGGCGGTATTTTGCTGCAAAGAACCGAAAAACCTGCGAAGCAGGGCGCTTCACAGGTTTTGGCCGGTCTTATTTGTCCTGCTTCGGCGGCAGGGGGACGAACTCGAGCTTCAGCCGCATCCCCATTCCGGCGGCAAGGCGCTTGAGCGTGCGAAGAGACGGGTTTCCGCTGCCGGACTCTAACTTACTGATATTCGCCTGATGGATGCCGCTGGCCTCCGCCAGCTGCGCCTGCGTGTAGTTGTGCGTCTCGCGTGCGGTCACGATGGCGCGGATGATCTGCGCTTCTGGCTCGAGCGAGTCGGCAGCCGCCGTCATCGCGGGTTCTTCTTTTTTCTTGGTCATCGCATCATTGAGGCTTCGCATGGTGCGCTCGCTCCTTTCACAGCCTTTGTGTATCACACCCCGAAACGGGGAGAGCAGTTGGTCGCCAGACGTTCACTAAGGGGTCTGAACGTCTGGCAGGAGGATGGCGGATTGGGCCGCCGGAAGAAAGGCGGGGCGTTTGCACGTCCCATCTATGCAGGCGCAGCCTCTCCCATCACGTCCGGCGGGCAATGAACCGGACGCACAGCTGCGCATACAAAGCAAAAAATCCGTGCTGCCATACCGGCTGCACGGAAACAAAGCGCTCATCGAAGAGTGCTGCACGTTTCGGCCCCGGTCTCGGCAAGGCGCGGGGCAGTTCTCGGAAGACCTGACTTATTCTGAGGGGTGTATTTTTCCAACTGACGATGTGACCGGCAGCGAGGAATTTTTGCGCTGAGCAAGCCATTTTTCCGCAGGAATACTGACGTATTTCAAGGGAAAATGGCGCGGCTCAGCACGAAAAGAACCGCTGTCCGGGTACGTTGGCAGTTGGAAGAATACACCCTAATACAGACATCACAGTGACCGACTCGCGGGGCTTCTCACCCCATTCCACCTGCAAGCAAAAGCTTGCGCGAACTGCCCATATTCAATTTTAATTATTATAGCACAAATCCGCGAAAAAACAAATATGATTTTCCTTCACATTATATATTTTTTTGAATAATGCTATCCCAAAAACGAAATACTGCCGCCCGGAAAAAACCGGACGGCAGGGAAATCAGATATTCGTATGAATTTCGCTCCAGCGCGCGTGCTTGTAGAAGAACACGGAAAGCGCCGTGGAGATCGACCAGCCGATCGGCCAGGCAAGCCAGATGCCCGTGGGGCCCAGCGCCGTGCGCGAGAGAATTTCTGCCAGCACCACGCGCAGAATCAGGTCCGTGAACGTCGCGGCCATGAAGCTTTTCATCCGTCCCGCGCCGCGCAGCACCCCGTCCGAGACGAGCTTTGCCGCCACGACGAAGTAGAACGGCGAGAGTATCCGCAGGAACATCCGTCCCGTGTCCATCGCGAGGCCCGTTTCGCTCTCCATGAAGATGTGCAGAAGCGGCCGTCCCGCGAACAGGTAAAGCGCCGCGACCGGCACGCACAGCGCCCAGACAAGCTTGAGCCCCGCGCGGAAGCCCTGCCCGATGCGGTCAAATTTGCCCGCGCCGAGGTTCTGCGCCGTGTAATTGGAAATGCCGTTTGCAAGCGTCGTGAGGGCGGTGATGAACATGTTGTTGAGCTTGACGCCCGCGGAATAGCCCGCCATGACCGCCGGGCCAAAGCCGTTGATGACGCTCTGGATGATGATATTGCCGACGGAAATAAAGCTCTGCTGCAAGGTGCTCGGCACGGCGATGGTCACAAAGCGCTGGAAATGGCTCCACGAGAAGACCTGCACCTTGCCTTCCGTCGGAATTTTCGAAAAGCGCCGGAACACAACGACGAACGCCAGCACGCAGCTCACGCCCTGACACAAAAACGTCGCCCACGCAACGCCAGCCACGCCCATGTCGAACGCCGTGACGAACAGGATGTCGACCGCGATGTTCGACGTTGACGAGCAGGCGAGGAAGATAAACGGCGTTTTGGAGTCGCCCAGCGCGGAGAAAATGCCGGTCGCGACGTTGTAAAGAAACACGAACGGCAGGCCGTAAATGTAAATGTCCAGATACAGCTTCGAGTCCGCGAAGACCTCCTCGGGCGTCTTGATGAGCCGCAGAAGCTGATCGCAGAAGAGCGTGCCCGCCAGCATCAGAATCAGGCACACTGCGCTGCTGGTGATGAGGGCAGTATAGACTGTGGTTTTGAGGTCTTCATACTGCTTCGCGCCGAAAAACAGCGAGGAGAGCACCGAGCACGCGATGTTGCAGCCAAAGGCAAAGGCGATGAAGATGAGCGTGATCTCATAGCTGTTGCCGACGGCGGCAAGGGCGTTGTCGCTGATGAATTTGCCCGCGACAAAGCTGTCGGCGATGTTGTAAAGCTGCTGGAAGATGATGCTGCCGAACAGCGGCAGGCAGAACTGGAAGAGTACTTTTTCGGGTTTCCCGGTCGTTAGATCCCTGTTCAAGGCACGACGCCTCCTTTGATTCTCTGCGGGCGGCTGGAAAACGAAGCCGCCCAAAGCGCACCCTATCATAGCAGAAAACGAAGCCCGTTTCAAGCGTTCGGGCTGCATTTTTGCCGGAAAAATGAAGCTTTTTGCAGAATGCGGCGCCGCCGCAACCGCGCGTTGCTTGCCGGGAACCCCGATTTGTGGTAAAGTAGGGGCAAACGGTCAAAGGAGAGACAAACCAATGGAAACAAAGGATATTTTATTGCAGCTCAGAACGGAAAAGGGCCTTTCGCAGGAGGCGCTGGCCGAGCAGGTTTTTGTGACGCGGCAGGCCGTCTCGCGCTGGGAGACCGGCGAAACGACGCCCAACACGCAGACGCTTCAGCTTCTGTCGAAGCTCTACGGCGTGTCCATCAACACCCTGCTGGGTTCTCCGCAGAAGCTCGTCTGCCAGTGCTGCGGCATGCCGCTCGAGGACGCGATCTTGAGCCACGAGCCGGACGGAAGCTTCAACGAGGAATACTGCCAGTGGTGCTACGCGGACGGAAAGTTCCACTATGAAAGCCCGGAGCAGCTCATCGAGTTCTGCGTCGAGCACATGTCCTCCGACGCCTGGCCCAAAGAGCAGGTGCGGGCTCACATGGAGGCCGTCGTCCCCACTCTGCGGCACTGGAAAAAGGGCTGAGGCGAAAAACCAAACAGAGCGGTAAAGCGGCGCAGGTTTGCGCCGCTTGCTTTTTGCACCCGCTTCGGGTATGCTTACAGAAGAAAACGCGAAGGAAGGCGAAGATATGACGGTGCATGAATTTGGCAGGCAGGGAAGTCCCGTGCTTTTGCTGCTGCCGGGCACGATGTGCTATTGGAAGGGCGAAGGCGGCATTCTTGTCGAGGCTCATCGTGAAATTGACGTGGAATTTCATCCACACCGGAAGCTATCGTTCGCGCCTGATGCAGCGCCGCTTTCAAAAGCAGATGGCAGACCCTGACCCCTATAACCGCGCGTTCGTGGCCATGACGGGGCGGGATCGATGCTATTTGAGCTTCATTACAAAAGAAAGCATCCAGAACCAGTTTTCGTCCGACCTCACCACGCCGCTTCCCGTGCAGTTTGCACGCGAGGGGACAGAGGTTCACGTCTTTTACGCGAAAAAGATGGGCGAAAAATACCTCGAGCGTTATAAAACGGTCTTCCGGGACCCCGTCATCCACGAGCACGACCTGCGCCACGAGGAGCTGTTGGGCGTGTGTCCCGAGAAGTGGTGCGAGCTGGTAGAGCGCATTTGCCTTTCTTCATAAAACGATTGCCTGCGCGGGAGAACCGTGCGGGCGATTTTTCAGGGATTTGGACGAGCCGGGCGCGAATAGAGTAGGGCATGGAGGTGAAGCGTATGCTATGCGCAAGCGTCTGGCTGATGCTCAGCAGTATGCTCTGTTCGCTTCGGATCTCGTCAGCCGGCGGCTCTTTCCCGAAGCCGCTGACGCTCGAGGAAGAACGGTACTATCTGGAGAAAAGCGCCGCGGGCGATCTGGAGGCGCGGAACATTCTGATCGAACGCAACCTGCGCCTCGTCGCGCACATCATGAAAAAGTACTACACCCAGACCGCGGATCAGGAGGATCTGATCTCGATCGGCACGATCGGCCTCATCAAAGGCATCTCCACATTCGACGCCAGCAAAGGCGCAAG
>CAKUJL010000132.1 GCA_934661715.1 uncultured Oscillospiraceae bacterium
TGCCAGCTCTGCGTTCGGGGCGACAGCGCCGCTCTCGAACATGGCGGTCAGAGTGGGGTCTTTTGCGTTTGCCCAGTTGTAATTAAACAGCTCAGGGTCAAACGGAAAACCGAGATAGGTAGCCATAATGTTTTACCTCCATAATTACTTCAAAATTGTCTGCCAGTCAGGGTGTTCCTTAATGAACTCCAACTGGGCTTTGGTGTCGAGTTTCAAGAAGTCAGCCTTGGTCATCTCTCCGCCCTTTCCACCAGCAGGGGGCTTAGGGGTTTCTTTCAGAACCTTGGCTTTCACATCTTTCTCATACTGTTCCAGAAATTTCTTCTGTGCGGCAAAGACCTTATCCATCTCACCGTTCGCCATAGCGGCAGCGGCTTCGGTTGCCAGCAACTCAGGATAGCCCTGTGCGGCGAAACTGGCCTTATAACTGGAAACGGTCTTCTCCTTCTCCAATCCCGCCAGTTTGTTCTTCATTTCCTCGAACATCTGCTCATTTTCCAACTTCTTGCGCTCGTCCTCGGAAAGCAGCTCGTTATGCTTCTTCTTCCAAGACGCAAGTTCGGAAGCGGTCTTATCAAAGACCTCTTTCTTCACATAGCCGGTGTAGTCAGGGTCGGGAAACTCGTAGTTTGCGAGGGCTTCCGCTTTCTGCTCAGGGGTCATTTCCGCAAACCCCTCAATGGTGGAAACATCAATCTTTGCCATACAATCGTTCCTTTCTGCGCTTTTTAGAGTGCTTCTCCGCACTATAACCTTTGTGTTTACGGTTCTCTCCGTGTTGCGATTTAAGGCTTCTCTGCCTATTCAACGCCTTACGGCGATTAAATCAAAAGAAAAAGGGCTACCAATACCTTTTCGGTATCAGTAGCCCGTAGTGGCTGTCCCTACCGCCTATGCGATAGGCTGTTCATATTTCTTTTTGCTGCTGACCGCCCACACGACCACTTTCTCGTGCCGTTCTGCGATCTCAACGGTCTTTCCCGTAGTCAAGATTTCCTCAATCTTCCTGACCACTTCCGGGGTCAGACGGATTTCCTTTGTTCCCTCCATCGGGATTAACCTCCTTCTGCTTGGCGGCGAGTTCAGCGGCCTTTTTCTCCTGTTCCTCGGCGTACTCCATACTCATACGGTACGCAAGCTGCGGGTCAGAGAACATTCCACAATGGGTAAAGGCCAATACCGGGGCAATCTTGGGATTACTGAGCATGGTGGTCAGCACGGTCGCTTTCTGAGAAATATTCTCATAATTGCGGCGAGTGAAACGGATTTCCACATTGGACAGCTTCAATTCCAAATCACTCAGATCGGAACAGATACGCAGAACCAGCTTCAAAAACTCCTTCTCGGAGAGCTTGAACATCAACTCGGAGTCCTTCGCTCTGGCTTCTGCTGCCGACCAACCGTCACGCATAATGACCGCAGAACCCGTGTCGCTGGTGGAAGTACCACCGTTGCGGTTCGGCATACCGCAGATTGTCAACACCGTATTGTAGAGATGATCGACCAATGCTTGGGTCTGGCTCTGGTTCAATTCGGAGGTCAGATACTCGATCTCTGCTTTATACTGCGGGTCAATGTCCTTGTACTTGATTGCACCCTCGTCTCGCAGTTTAGAGAAATCATCGCTGGAAATATCAACATTGTGGAACAGCATGAGTGCCTGTACGAACTGCTCCACACCGTCAAGCCGGTTGCTGTCTACGGTATTGATAGCGTCCAGCAGGGGGAGAACGATCTCGAAAGCACCCAACCGAGCATTATTCGCCGGGTATTCGATGATGGGAATACCGAGTGGCTGGGCTTCCTCTCGAACGATCATGCTCTGGTTTTCGACCTCGAAATAGCGGTCTTTCGTGTAAATGCTGTAAATTACAGCCCCGTCCGACCGCTGAATGTACTTCACACCCATTACAGGCGGTTCACCGATGGAGTTTGCATACACCACAAAAGCAAATCGAGGGTCAAGCGTGTAAATCTCGAAGGGAGCTTCATCGCTCTCCTTCTCAAATACGCTGTCAGGAAGCACCATACGGTATGCCGTGCCGCAGATGTGGAACCAATCTGCCAGCTCCTTGTCCTTTGCAGCCTTATCCTCGGAAAGACAGTAGCCATTCAGCGTTGTAATCCTATCGGCAACCATCTTGTCATCACTTCGGCTTACATACTGAATGGGTTCACCCATCAGGTAGCCGACCTTGAAGGACACGATCTCGTTGGCACGATTTTCAACTACTGTATTTTTGATCTCAGGACGAACTTCCTTCTTACGGTTCAAAACGGGCTGTCTGCCCTTGTAGTAAGCGTAGAGGTATTCCATGTCCGCTTTGTTCGACCAATGCGTGATAAGTGCCTTTCTCAGCACTTCCAGCACATTGTCTCGTGTGATCTCCGTCACATCGGTAAAGATTTTCTTACGACCAAAACAACCCAAGATAGAATACCTCCCCTCTACCTATTATCTCTCTTATTATTGTACCAAACTCTCCAATGGTTGTCAATACTAACCTTTTATCATACCATTCGCCACAGTATTTGTCAAAACCAACCTTTCAGTAAGGACGCTTAAAGACCTCCACCTTACCCCCGGACAGCATACGGATTTCGTTCTCCAACAGAGAGAGGGAGTCGGGAGCGTCATCGTGCGGAACCTTGCCGGAGCGGGTGTAGGTGGTCACTTCCTTCATGAAGTTCCAATACTGACTGCCCCGCTTGTAGGTGGAGGGGTGCTTGAAGTAGAAGTTTTTCTTGATGTTGTCGGAAGCGAACTCAATACGGGTCTGCTTGTTGGAAATCGTGCGCTTCGTGCGGATACCCACGGAGTACCCTCGATCTCGAATAATCTGGTCAACATCTCTGGCGTAATACTGACCGGCGTTGTTGGACTCGAAGACAGCGGAAGCCGCCTTGTTCTCAATCAGGCACTTGGCACATTCCGGCTTCGTCACCTCAGCGGGGGAGTCATCAAAGACCACATCAACGATATACACATCGCTGCCGTAAATCTTCGCTACCGGCATGGAGGTCGAGTCCGAGCCGCTTTCCGCCGTATCGCCAACGGCAATAATGGTGTCCGGGTCACGGTCTTTCGGCAGCTCGAAGAAGTAGTTCAGCTCGTCCTTGTTGAACAGCAGACCCTTCGCTTCAAAGGGCTGTTGCTGGAACTCGCTCTCAAACTGCTCGGCGCTCAGAAGCTCCCGCTGCTCCCGGAAATAGGCGGTGGTGAAAACCTTTTTGCCCTCCCGCTCGTACTCATAATTGCTCTCGTCTGTCACGAGATCGAGGGCGGGTATCTCAATAGCTCTCCAATCCCACCCCTCCCGCTGTGCGTGTTCCTGCACACGACCGATGGGGTCATACAGAGAATAGCGAGTACCGGTAAAGACCATCGGTGTTCCTTCAATAGCACGACCCATGATATCACCGGAGATTACTTCCCATTTGTCATCGAGACGCTGACGGTTCTTTGCTTCCTCACGACCTTCCACACAGTCATCGAGGTAGAGAACATTGGTGGCCTCGGACAAACCGACCTGTCGCGCGTCGATAGAACGACACATGATCGTGGGGAATCGGGACTTCGATTTCAAGTTCACCGTCTTCGTGTCGGCGTTGGTCTGTACCAGCCGTGCGTCCGGAAACACATCGTAGAACAAATACTCGTTGGGAACCGTCAGGTATTCCAGACAGCCGTTGTAGAAGCTCTTTACAAGGTCATCTCCTGTCCCTTCCATCAGGGTCGAGCGGTCAGGGAACTTGCCGGAGAGCATATTCACAAAATTGATACCCGTTTGAGACTTTCCCGCTCGTTTCGGCATGGAGATCGTCAAAAGACGCAGCTTTCCGTCCAAAACATCTTGGAACCCCTGCACCATCGGCCTGAGATAGTGCTTGCGTGGAGCATAAAACCGCTTTTCCGGCTTGCGGTCGAGTTCGATATAGGTCATGAAGGAGTCAAAATCATGAGGTGCTTCAAAAAGAAGACACCGCCGCCACTGTTCATAGAACTTCGCCCCGCCGCCACGGACTACCTGATCTGCGGAGAGCGCCAGCAGCTCCTTGTTCACCTTATGCGCTGCCGAGAAATCCTCGGTTTCCCACTCCCGGCATAGAGAAAAGAGGTCGCTGTACGCCCCGTTATCTCCCGGTCGGCGGTCGATCACGGCTCGGATAGAGCCGGAAAGTTTTTCATAATTCATGTGCATTTCCTTTCCAACAAAAAACGAGCTACCCATGTATTTCTACACAGATAGCCCGTCACGGCTGTTGCTCCCGCCCTTGCGAAAGCCTTATAAAACTCTCGGAATGATGTAAGCTAAAGCTAATAGGACACAAATCAAAATGATTACATCTCCGAGTAAATCAAAAAAACTTCATCATTTTGCAGATTCCATATAAGCGTCCTGGATTTTTCCGGCTTCTTCCATGTAAACATCCTGAATTTTTCCAGCCCAGTCGGAATATTCATCATATGAACCGCTACCGTTCTTAAAATAATACTCTGCCATTTCCGAAATACCCTCGTTAGAAATTTCAGCTAACTCAGTCACTTTAGCGTTACAGATGGCAGCAAGACCCCCTAACCCATCGCTGTTATTAGCCGCTTCGGACTTATATTCCTCAATCAATCCCGGAGTTGCTACTTGCAACTTAACGGTATAATCGTCAAGAATAGCCTGATATGAGTCATACATTACCGACTCACCCTTTTCCGG
>CAKUJL010000133.1 GCA_934661715.1 uncultured Oscillospiraceae bacterium
GCACTGCCGCACCCATCAAAGGCTCCCCTTGCGGCAAGGGGAGCTGGCGCCGAAGGCGTCTGAGGGGATTGAGCGCTGGTCGCCCAACGCAGACGGTATTTTTCACTGCCTGCTGCACAATCCCTCAGTCAGCTTCGCTGACAGCCCCCTTTACACAAAGGGGCCTTTGGTGCCGCAGAATTCTTTGGGTGCGTACAAATATTTCAGAGAACCGCTTCGCCAACAAGGCTCCAGGTGGTGCAGCCGGTGATCTTGACGTGGATAAACTGTCCGATGAGGCTGTCGTCTCCTGCAAAGCGGACGAGACGGCCGCCTTCTGTCCGGGCGGTGAGATTTTCGCCGTCGCGGCCATCGACTAAAACACGCATCGTTTTTCCGACGTAGGCCTGATGAATTTCCAGCGAGATCTGGTTCTGCACGGCGCAGAGCCGGTCGAAGCGGCGGTTTTTCTCGGCCTTGGGCGTGGGGTCTTCCATTTTGGCAGCCGGTGTGCCGCCGCGCGGCGAAAAGATGAAGGTAAACAGCGCGTCGTAGCGCACGCGTTCAATGAGGCTGATCGTATCTTCGAATTCCTCTTCCGTTTCGCCGGGGAAGCCGACGATGACGTCGCTCGTCAGAACAAGGTCGGGCATGACCTTGCGGCCATAGTCGACGAGCTCCAGATACTGCGCCCGGTTATAGTGCCGGTTCATGGTCTTGAGCACGCGGTCGTTGCCGGACTGGAAGGGAAGATGGAACTGGTTGCAGATCTTGTCGTGGCTTGCGATCGTGTCAAAGAGCTTTTTCGACGCGTCCTTCGGGTGGCTCGTCATGAAGCGCAGCCAAAACTCGCCCGGAAGCTCGGCGATCTGGGCCATGAGGTCCGCGAAATCGACGCCGCAGTCCAGATCCTTTCCGTAGGAGTTGACGTTCTGGCCGAGGACGGTGATGTCCTTGTAGCCCGCGGCGATGAGGCCCTTGACCTCTTCGAGAATTTCCTCGGGTCTTCTGGAGCGTTCGCGGCCGCGGACATAGGGGACGATGCAGTACGAGCAGAAATTGTTGCAGCCGTACATGATCGACACCCACGCCTTGAGCCCCGACGAACGCACGACGGGAATGCCTTCTGCAATATTGCCCGCGGAATCCTCGTCGGCGTAGACGCGCTTATTTTTGGTGAGGACAAATTTCAGAAGCTCCGGGAAGCGCCAGAGCTGGTGGGGGTTAAAAATGCCGTCGACGTGGTGGTAGCTGTGCTTGATCTTGTCGACCACGGCCGGCTGACCCATCATGCAGCCGCAGAGGAAAATTTTCTGCGAGGGGTGCCGGTTTTTCGTGTGGACAAGGGCGCCGACGTTTCCATAGACGCGCGTTTCGGCGTGCTCGCGGATGGCGCAGGTGTTGATGACGATGCAGTCCGCGCCCTCTTCGGTGTCCGACATCCGGTAGCCGCAGGCCTGAAGCATCCCGCGGATGCGCTCGGAGTCCGCCTCGTTCTGCTGACAGCCGTAGGTGTCGACAAAGGCGAGGGGCGTTCTGCCCTGGCTTTCCCAATAGCTTGCGATTTCGCGGCAGATGGCCGCCTGCCGGTCCAGCTCCGGCTGGGAGATGACAGTAGTTTGACGTTCCAAAGCAGATTCCTCCGATTTTTGATTCCGATTGATGCAGCACATTATTATAGCACAAAGTGCGCCTGCTTTCCACAGACGACTCCTGAAAAAATGCCGAATTTGCAGATATTATACCAGAAAATCCGGCGCATTTCAACGAAAAAACCGGACCATGCCGCGCAAAGGCGGCGTTTGCGCAACAATTCACAAATTGTTTACGCTGCGCAAAGCCCCGTGTCGTTGCAAAAGGCGGGGGCGTGTGGTAAACTGTAGCAGATCATTTCCGGCGGCAGATGCTGTGACGTGCCGGAAAACAGGCGATTTTGAACATGCCGCGAAGGGCGGCAGAAGGAAGGAAACTATGAAAAAGTGCAACCATTGCGGTGCAGAGCTGGAGCAGGAAGAAACGGTGTGCCCGTCCTGCGGACAGGCCGTCGCCGAAGAAACCGCGGCGGAAGAGACTGCGGCAGAAAAGTCTCCGGCAGAAGAGACTGCGGCCCCGGCGGAAGCAGCCGGAACCGAACAGACCGCGCCGGAGCAGGGAGAAGCGGAAAGCTTTACCTGCGAAGAAGAGCCCACGCAGGAAGAACCCGCTGAAAACGCGGAAGAAGCCCCCGAAGCACCCGCAGAGCCGGAGAAGAAAAAGCCCTCCGTCTGGGTTTGGGTCGTGGGTGCGCTGGCTGTTATCGCGGTCGTGGCAGCGATTCTGATCGCGGGCAAAAAGGACACCGCGCAGAACCCCGCAGACGCGCAGGACCCCGCGGCCACGGAAACCGAAATTACAGCCGGAGAAGACGCGGCGCAGAGCGATACGGTCTCCTACACGGCGACCGAAGAGCAGCTGACGGACGATGTCCTCGCCCTTCCCGTTGCGACCTGCGGCGGCAAGGTCATGACGAATAAAGAGCTCGACTTTTTCTACTGGCAGCAGTATTACACCTTTGCCAGCAACTACAGCGCGTATCTGAGCTATATTTTGGACCAGACCAAGGGACTCGACGAGCAGATGTACAGTGAGGATGAGACCTGGCAGCAGGCGCTTCTGACCGGCGCGGCGGATATGTTCCACTCGATCACGGCGCTGAATCTGGAGGCTGACGCCGAAGGGTTCGAGCTCAGCGAGGAGGATCAGGCGGAGCTCGACGCGCTGCCCGAGAACCTGAACGCGACCGCGGCCTACTACGGCATGGAAGACGGCACGGCGTATTTGCAGGCGTCCTTCGGCCCGACGGCCACGATGGAGAACTATGTCGCCTTCGCACGCGACAATCTCCGCGCGTCGCGGTATATGCAGAAGCTCGTCGAAGAGCTCGAATTCACCGATCAGCAGATCAGCGACTACTATGACCAGAACGCCGACGCCTACGCCGAAAGCCGCGTCGAGAAGATCGACAAGCCCATGGTCGACGTGCGCCACATTCTTGTCATCCCGGCTGAGCAGGACGAAAACGGCGACTACACCGAAGCGGCCTGGCAGGAAGCCGAGCAGAAGGCAGAGGCCCTTCTGAACGAATGGAAATCCGGCGAGGCGACGGAGGATTCCTTTGCCGCGCTGGCGAATGAAAATTCCGAAGACCCCGGCAGCAACACCAATGGCGGCCTGTATGAGGCTGTTTATCCCGGCCAGATGGTCGACGCCTTTGACGCGTGGTGCTTTGACGATGCGCGGCAGCCCGGCGACACCGGCATTGTGAAGACCGACTACGGCTATCACATCATGTACTTTGTCGGCCACGGCGAGGAAATTTTCTGGTTCGAGACGGCCAAGGGAGACCTTCGCTCGGAAAAGTCCGTCGAGATCGAAGATTCGCTGCGCGAAAAGTACCCGATGGAGACGAGCTTTGAAAACGCGGCCATTTTCGATGTGCTGAAGGAGTCCCGCGAAGCGGCCATCGCCGCACAGGCTGAGGCGGGAGCGCAGGCGTCCGAAGAGACCTCCGGCGAGGCTTCCACCGAAACCGATACCGCGCAGGAGAGCGCGAATAACTGATTTTCCCACGCAAAGCAGGAGGCGGTAGTGTATGCAACGGAAGCTGCTGTTTTTTGTGAATCCCAGAGCCGGGCACTCGGAGATCCGGGGAAGCCTGATGCAGGTGATACAGATCTTTACAGCGGGCGGCTACGAGGTGACCGTCCACCCCACCAGCGCCCCGCGCGACCTCACACGGCAGATCGCGAAGCGGGCGAAGGATTTTGACCTCGTCGTGTGTACCGGCGGCGACGGAACGCTCAACGAGGCCGTCTCGGGGCTCATGCAGCTGCCGCCGGCTGACCGGCCGCCGCTCGGCTATATTCCGGGCGGAACGGTCAACGACGTGGCGCGGACGCTGGGGCTGAGCATGGACCCGATTCTGGCCGCGCAGGATATCGTCACGGGCCGCGAGTTTCCCATCGACGTCGGAAGCTTCGGCGATGGCCGCTGGTTCGTGTATGTCGCGGCGTTCGGCCTTTTTACCGGCGTTTCGTATCAGACACCGCAGGAGGACAAGCAGGTTCTGGGAAGGCTTGCGTATTTTCTCCACGGCGTCAAGGCCCTCGGCGAGGTCAAGCCCATTCACGTGCGGGTGGAAACGGAAGGCAAGACGCTGGAGCTGGACGTGCTCGACGGCCTCGTGTGCAGTACGACCTCGGTCGGCGGCGTGCTGGTGCTGGACAGCCTCGGCATCAGCCTCAACGACGGGCAGTCGGAGCTTCTTCTGGTGCGCGACATCAAAAACCTGATCGATTTCAACAACGTCAGCACCGCGCTTCTCAGGAGCGATTTCCGCGAAAACGAGAACATCGTCTCGCAGAAGGTCCGCCGCGTGCGGTTCGTTTTCGACCAGCCGGTCGACTGGACCCTCGACGGCGAGTACGGCGGGACAGTGAAGGATGTGGAGATCGTCAATCACCAGAGGGCGGTGAATGTGATCGTACCAAGATGATTTTTGGGGTGGGGCGGCGAAAGCCGCCCTGCTTTTTGTTTTTGCCGTGTGCGGGGGCTTTTTGAGCGACTGCCTGGTCGTGGCCCAGAGGGCCAGTTTTTTCTGGAAGAGACCTGCCAGACTGTCCTTTTCTCGACCCCATTCTTCTTAGCTGCGCAAAGAAGAGTGGTGTCGAGCCGCCAAGAAGAA
>CAKUJL010000134.1 GCA_934661715.1 uncultured Oscillospiraceae bacterium
TCTTTCTTGGACGCCCAAGAAAGAAAATGCGTTAGGGCAGTCTGGCAGGCTTCTGCCAGAAAAACCTGGCCCCTGGGCCACGGCCAGGAAGTTGGCCCAAACCCTTCATTCTCTTTAGAAAAGAGGAAACCCCATATGATCTATCTCGACAACTCTGCCACAACCAAACCCAACGCCGCCTGCGTGCAGGCCATGACGCGCCTTCTGTGCGACCACTGGGGAAACCCCTCCTCCGTCCACGATCTCGGGATCGAGGCCGAACGGGAGCTGAAAAACGCCCGAAAAGCCGTCGCCGCCTCTCTCGGCGCGGAGCCCGAGCGTGTTTTCTTCACCTCCGGCGGCACCGAGGCCGACAACTGGGCGATCTTCTCCGCCTGCGAACGGCTCGGAAAGCGCGGCCATCACATCATCACCACCGCCGTCGAGCACCACGCCGTCCTGCACCCGTTCAAGGCGCTGGAGGCAAAGGGCTTCGAGGTCACGTATCTCCAGCCGGACGAAGAAGGCGCTATCAACGTTGAAACCTTAAAAGCCGCGCTCCGGCCGGATACCATTCTCGTCTCCGTGATGATGGTCAACAACGAATCGGGCGCCGTCATGCCGATCGCCGACATGGTTCGCGCAACCAGACGCTTAAGCCCCCTCGCCCTTTTCCACACCGACGCCGTGCAGGGCTTTCTGAAGATCCCTTTCAAGGCCAGGACGCTGGGCGCCGATATGATCTCCGTCTCCGGCCACAAGATCCACGGCCCCAAGGGCGTCGGCGCGCTTTACATCCGTCCCGGTCTTCCGCTTCCGCCCTTCATCCACGGCGGCGGACAGGAGGGAAACTACCGCTCCGGCACCGAAAATCTCCCCGGCATCTGCGGCTTTGCCGCCGCATGTGAAAGCGCGGACGCACCGGCCGAAATCGCGCACATGAAAGACCTTCGCGACTACTGCCGCGAAAAAGCCGCCGAAGTTCCGGGCCTTGTCCTGATCGGCAAGCAGGATGCGCCGCACATCGTGAACCTGTCGCTGCCCGGCCTTCGCTCACAGGGCATCATCAATTGCTTGCAGACGAAGGGCATCTACGTCTCCGCGGGCTCGGCCTGCTCCAAGGGCCACCGAAGTCACGTTCTCGAGGCCATGCGCCTGTCTCCCGCCGTCATCGACGGCTCGGTGCGCGTCTCGTTCTGCGCCGATAACACCAAAGAAGACGTCGACGCACTCATCGAAGCCCTGCAGGAAGCAAAAAAGGCCCTCAAGGGCTAGGGCAGCACCGCATAATTCGTCTGCGAGTCTCGCCGGATCTTTTCCGTCAATTCGGCGGTTCAGAAAACGAGAAATACACAAAGTATTCCTTCGTTTCCTGAACCTTGCCTTGACGAAAAATCTCTCGCCGAGGCTTCTTGCCAAATTATGCGGTGTTGCCCTAATAAAAACACCCACCTTCCAAACCCGGAAGATGGGTGTCAATTTTTTTGTCTTATTCCGCCGGCTGGATGAATCCGCGTCCGCCGATGTCCATGTACCAGACCTTGTCTCCAACCGAGAACGCGTCCGATAAGCTGTACTTTTCAGCGCTCTGGACCGTCTGGCCGAGGTCGACCGTCAACGGCGAGACCGCCGTCACGACCGCCTCCTGACAGCTCACGGCCAGCACCGTGTCAAACTTCATGTCGCCGTCGTGGTCAATGACCGTCATCCGCGCATTCGTCCGCGAGAGCACTTCCGCGCCCGTCTGGTTGAAATTGTAGTAGTACTGCGCATTTTCATCCATGCTGAACGCGCCGCCGGAAAGCAGCTTCCCCAGCGCCTGTGCGCTCTCAAACGTATAATAGAGCTCGCTCGACACGACGCACGGCATGCCGACCACGCGTCCGTCCTTGACGTAAATATCCACATTGCGCCCGAGCATGCTTAAGTCCGACGAGACGGCAAACGCCTTGTGCCCCGCAAGCTTCGTCGTGCCCGCGTCCAGCCGCGCGTCCGTTCCGGTCAGATCGGCAAACTCGTTGCCCGTCAGAACGCCGGTGTATCGCGTGAGGCTGTAGCGCACCTCGAGATACGACTTCGGGTTCATCAGATCGTCCAGCACATACCGGCTCAGCCCCTCCGCTTCGGGGTCGGCGATCGCCGGGCAGCGCATCGCGTTATAGATGAGCAGACACGCATTGTCGCGCGTCACCGGCTGGCTGACTTGCGCCTTGAGCCCGTAGTAAATGCCAAAGGTCTGCGCGTCCGCGTTGACCCGCTCGTCCCAGCCCGCGCCGGAGTAGCTTTCCGGGTTCTGGCCGAGGATCACGAGCAGCATCTTCGCCAGCTCCTGCGCCGTCACATTGTCCTTCGGGCGGAAGCTGCCGAGACCATCGCCGCCGATGATGCCCTGTCCCGCACAGTAGCCGATGTAGCTCAGCGCCCACGAATTCTGCGCGTCATAGAAATAGACGTCCGCCGGGGCCTGCGGGTTTTCGGTGCACAAGATGGCGATGAGCTTCGCCACTTCCTCGCGCGTAATGAAATTGCCGGGCCGGAACGTGCCGTCGGTGTAGCCTGAGATGAGTCCGAGGTCGACCAGCATCTGCACCGCGCCGACATTGCGGATGCTTCCCTGATCGGTAAACGCCGCACCGCCGCCAGATGCCAGCGCGGGCACAGTCAGGCAGAGCAGCAGACAAACGCAGATCAACAGGCAAGCGGCTTTTTTCAACATACTCCGCCTCCTTTATATTCTTCTGCTTTTCAGTATAGACGCACCCGCCGCTGTTTGCAAGCAAGCGGCCGCATCTGTAATGTAACTGTAACGTTTCCCCGCGTTTTCCCCGCTTTGTCCACAGCTTTGTGGATATTTTGCCCCACCACGTCCAAAAAAGGCTCCCCTTGCGGCAAGGGGAGCTGGCGCCGAAGGCGTCTGAGGGGATTGAACGCTGGTCGCCGGACGCAGTCGGTAATTTGATACTGCCTGCTGCACAATCCCTCAGTCAGCTCCGCTGACAGCCCCCTTTACACAAAGGGGCCTTTGGTGCCGTGGAGGTCTTTGGGCCCTGCAAGATCATGCCCTCCCGTCATTTCTCCTTATAATACGGACTCGTCTTCTGCCGCCAG
Source organism: uncultured Oscillospiraceae bacterium (assembly GCA_934661715.1). GTDB lineage: Bacteria > Bacillota > Clostridia > Oscillospirales > Oscillospiraceae > CAG-170. The sequence continues at coordinate 3,088 of CAKUJL010000134.1, forward strand.
AGCATCAGAAGGCCGCGGATGCACAGCTCGATGGCCATCGCGATCCACATTCCCACAAGCCCAAATCGCCGGACGAGCACCAGTGCGCTTCCAACGCGCACGAGCCAGATGCTCCCGAGATTCAGAAGACTCGGCACCAGCGTATCGCCCGCACCGCGCAGCGCACCCGCCGCAACGATCGCCACGCCGAACAGCGGCTCCGCCAAAAGCTCAATGCGCAGAACCCGCGCGGCCAGCTCCTGCACCGAAGCTACCGGCGTCAGCATCCGGAACACCAGCGGGCACACAAGCATCATCACCGCGCCCGTCCCCGTCATGAGTGCCGCGCCGAGCCCGGTGCAGATATTGCCGTAACGCTTCGCGTTTTCCATATCGCCCGCGCCGACAAACCGGCCCACCAGCGCAGCCGCCGCACTCGCGATGCCGTAGCCCGGCATATAGCAGATGCTCTCGGCCGTAACCGCAAACGCGTTCGCCGCGACCGCGACCGAGCCCAGCGGCGCAATGATCGCCGTCGAGACGACCTGCGCCCCGCACATCGCGACCTCCTGCACCGCAACGGGCGTTCCGATGCGAAGCGCCGCCTTGAAAATTTCCGGTTTCCATGCCTGCGGCTCCTTGCGCAGCCGCAAGATCGGGTTTTTCACCGCGCACTTATAAACGATCAGCACGCTCACCACCGCGCAGGCCAGCGTCGTGCCAAGTCCCGCGCCCAGAACGCCCAGCTTTGGAATGAAAATCGCGTTGAAAATGACATCCAGCACGCACATGACGGCGTTCAGGATACTCGGGCTCAGCATATCGCCCGCGCACTGCAAAAAAGACGACGTCAGCGAGCAAAGCTGCGTAAACGGCAGCATGCACGAAAACATCAGAAAATAGTTCCCCGCGTCCTGCGTGATCTCCGCGCCGCCGCCGAGCCACACCGGAAGCGCCCTGTGGATTGCAATGCCGAGCGCACACAAAAGCGCCGACACAAGCCCCGCCGCAAGCAGTCCGTGCCGCTCAACATTTCTTGCCTCGCGGCCCAGTCCCGCGCCGATGCGGTGCGCCGCCTGCACGGAAAAGCCCGCCGAGAGCGCGTAGCACACGCCGTTAAACAGCCACGTGCTCGACGCGACCAGTCCGATGGCCGCCGAGGCGTTTGCTCCAAGCCTTCCCACCATCGCCGAGTCAATATACTGCATGGCGATCGTCGTGATCTGCGTAAGAATTGCGGGCAGACTCAGCCGCCACACCTCGCGCAGCTGCGGCGCAAGCTTTTCAAGTTTGTTTTTCAGCATAAATTATCTTACTCCGAAAAAAGCGATACCTGAACCGCGCCAAGTACCGCTTTTGCAATGTTTCGTTTGAACCGTGTCTTACCGCAGGAAGCCCTCGAGGATTTTTTCCTCGGCCTCTTCCGGGGTCAGGCCCAGCGTCTCGAGCTTCAAAAGCTGCTCACCCGCGATACGGCCGATGGCAGCCTCGTGGATGAGGCCCGCGTCCACGTGATTGCACGAGATTTCGGGGATCGCGCGGACCTTCGCCGTGCCCATGATGATCGCGTCGCACGACACATGGCCGAAGCACGGGGCGTTGCCCTGCACTCTGGGATA
>CAKUJL010000135.1 GCA_934661715.1 uncultured Oscillospiraceae bacterium
CCGTAGCCGGTAGCTTCCGGACGGATCAGGCTGCCGCCGTAGCTCATGCCCTTGCCGGTGAGAACGCCGTTCTCCCAAACGCCCTTCAGGCGGCGATACTGGCCATACAGATAGCCGATCTCGCGGCCGCCAACGCCCATGTCACCGGCGGGAACGTCGATGTCCGGTCCGATGTAGCGGTACAGAGCCGTCATGAAGCTCTGGCAGAATCTCTGGACTTCCGCGTCGGACTTGCCGGCGGGGTCGAAGTCGGAGCCGCCCTTTGCGCCGCCCATAGGGAGGCCGGTCAGGCTGTTCTTGAAGGTCTGCTCGAAGCCGAGGAACTTGATAACGCCTTCGTAGACGTTCTTCTGGAAGCGCAGGCCGCCCTTGTACGGGCCGATGGCGCCGTTGAACTGGCAGCGCCAGCCGCGGTTGGTGTGATATTCGCCCTTGTCGTCCATCCAGCAGACGCGGAACGTGAACATACGCTCGGGCTCGACCATTCTCTTCAGCAGGTCGACCTTCTCGTACTCGGGATGCGCGTCCATGATCGGGGAGATGGAAGACAGAACTTCCTCAACGGTCTGAACGAATTCAGGCTCGTTGCCATGGGTAGTTTTGACATAATCGATGACACTGGCTACATAAGCATTCATTTTAGTGAATCCTCCTCAAAAAATATGTCTTAAGGCTCTTGGATTATGCACTTTGACAAGAAATATATTACCGCATTTTTTACCAAAATACAAGCGGCACGCTTTGAAAATACGACGAAAATCAGGCCTTAAAATTGTTGATAATGTCCACAATTTCAGCGCCGATACGCTTCTGGGCCTCGACGGTGGCAGCACCGATGTGCGGCGTGCAGGAGACCATCGGATGGCAGTACAGCGCGTGGTTCTTCGCGGGCTCTTCGGCGTAGACATCGAGGCCGGCAGAACGGACCTTGCCGGACTCCAGAGCGGCCAGCAGCGCGTCTTCGTCGACGTTGGTGCCGCGGGAGGTGTTGATGATGACGACGCCGTCTTTCATCTTGGAGATGCGGTCTGCGTTAATCAGAGCACCGCCGTCGACTGCCGGAGCGTGGACGGAGATGAAGTCAGCCTTGGCAAGCAGCTCGTCCATCTCGACGTACGGAATGCCCAGCTGCTCTTCGATGCCGGGGATGTGGAAGATATCGAAGGCGATGACGTCCATGCCGATGGCCTTGGCCATGACGCCCAGATGCTGGCCGATGCGGCCGAAACCGACGATGCCGAGGGTCTTGCCCTTGAGCTCGATGCCCTTGCCGTAGGCCTTCTTTTCCCACTTGTCCTCGCGCATGGTGTGACCGGCGATGGAGATATAGCGGGCGCAGGCGAACATATGGGCCATCGCGAGCTCTGCAACAGACTCGGAGGAGGCTCTCGGGGTGTTCTTGACGGTGATGCCGTTTTCCTCGGCGTACTTCACATCGATGTTGTCAACGCCGACGCCGCCGCGGATGATGAGCTTGAGCTTGCCGCCCTTGGCCTCGTCAATGTGGTTGGCACGGACCTTGGTCTTGGAGCGGACGACGACTGCGTCGAACTCGCGAAGGGCAGCACCCAGCTGATCCGGCTCATAGAACTGCTCAACGACTTCGTGACCTGCTTCGCGCAGCTGCGCCATAGCGGTCTTGTCCATTCCATCGGTAACAAGAATGCGCATGATAAATTTCTCCTTATTTTATATGTAGTAAAAGTTTTGTGAAAGCAAGGCGCGACAAAATCGCCGCGCCTTGTAAATTACATTATTTGCCGTAGTTGGCTTCGAAGTTCTTCAGGAACTCGACGAGCGCCTCGACGCCTTCCTTGGGCATCGCGTTGTAGATGGACGCACGCAGACCGCCGACGGACTTGTGGCCCTTGAGGTTGTCGTAGCCCGCAGCCTTGGTGGCGGCGACAACTTCCTTGTCGAGCTCTGCGGACTCGGTCACGAACGGGACGTTCATGAGGGAGCGGAACTCGGGCTCCACGGTGCCCTTGAACATCTTGGAGGAATCCAGGAAGTCATAGAAGACCTTGGCCTTGTCCAGGTTGCGCTTGTGCATTTCCTCGAGACCGCCGATGCTCTTCAAATACTTGAAGACCTTGCCGCAGCAGTAGATCGCCCAGCAGTTCGGGGTGTTGTACATGGAGCCTGCGCCCGCGTGGGTGCTGTACTGGAGGTAGATGGGAAGGTCCTTGAGGTCATCGCGGATGAGGTCTTCGCGGATGATGCAGACGACCATGCCCGCGGGGCCGACGTTCTTCTGCACGCCCGCGTAGATCATGCCGTAATCGCTGACGTTGCAGGGCTTGGAGAGGAACATGGAAGACTGGTCGGAAACCAGCGTGTGGCCCTTGGTGTTGGGCAGCTTGTTCCAGGTCACGCCGTGGATGGTCTCGTTCTCGCAGATGTAGACGTAGTCGGTATCCTCGGGGATATCGAGGTCGGAGCAGTCGGGAACGTAGGTGTAGTTCTTGTCCTTGGAGGAAGCGGCGACGATGACTTCGCCGACCTTCTTGGCCTCGGCAATGGCCTTCTTGGACCATGCGCCGGTCTCAATGTAGACGGCCTTGCCGTTCTTCATGAGGTTCATGGGGATCATGGAGAACTGCAGCGTTGCGCCGCCCTGGATGAACAGGACCTTATAGTTGTCGGGAATGCCCATCAGGTCGCGCAGATCCTGCTCGGCTTCGTCAATGATCTGCTGGAACACAGGGGAGCGATGGGACATTTCCATCACGCACATACCGCTGCCGCGGTAGTTCAGCATTTCGTCACGGATCTCTTCCAGAACGGGTTCCGGCATCATCGCAGGACCGGCAGAGAAGTTAAATGTACGACCATATTTCATAATATGAGCCTCCTTGAAATCTAATCATTTGTGAAATTTGCCCGCTAAACTCAGTATATACCGCCCAAGGAAAATAATCAACCCGTTTCCAAAAATAATTTTTGCAAAACTCATAAATTATTAGAATACCAAAAAATTTGTCCGCATCAGACGTACAGCCTGTGCGGACAAGTGTCGTTATTCGTGCAGCTTCTGATATTTCCGGCGGGTCGCGTCGCCGCCGCGGATGTGGCGCTCGGCCTTGTTCTGCGCTAAAATTTCGCGCACCTGCACGTAAAGCCCGCGGTCAATGCGCTCGAGCCGTTCGGACAGGTCCTTGTGAACCGTCGATTTGGAGACGGAAAAGTGTTTGGCTGCGTCGCGGATGGTCGTGCGGCGCTCGATGAGGTACACAGCAAGCTCCCTTGCTCTTGCTTCCAGATCCTCTGTCATGTAGGGCACCTCCAAAGCTGTGTATGCTACAGGAGTATATGTGCGCGAAGACCGCTCTAGCACCCGAAAACCGGCCTCCGACGGCAATTTTGGAAAAAACGGGGCATTCTAAGAACGGATTTCTGTACGCACCGATGATTGCAAAGAATCCAAAAATCTGCTACACTAATTCTTGATAAAATAAGGGAGGAATCGCCATGCCGATCCATGTGAGAAGCGAAATTGGGCCCTTAAAAAAGGTCCTTTTGCAGCGTCCCGGCCGGGAACTGGAGCACCTGAGCCCGGAGACGATGGAAAGCCTGCTCTTTGACGACATTCCGTTTCTTTACCGGGCGCAGGAGGAGCACGACCGGTTCGCGGAAATTCTGCGCGAAAACGGCGCGGAGGTCGTGTATCTGGACGCATTGACGGCGGAGGTTCTGGAAAAAGAGCCGTCCGTCCGGGAGTCGTTTTTAGAGGACGTCATCGAAAAGGCCGGCGGCTGCGCACGGGGCTACCGCGAGGCGCTGCGGGACTATCTCCGGTCGATTTCGGACGCGAAAACGCTCGTGCGCCGGACGATGGCGGGCGTGACGTATGAAGAGGTCTTCGGAAATCACGCGGCGGGGCTTTCGGGGCTGGTGCGCGAGAAGACGCGCTTTTTGATGCCGCCGGTGCCGAACCTCTATTTTACGCGCGACCCCTTCGCCTGCATCGGCCGCGGCGTGAGCCTGAATCACATGTACTCTGCGACGAGAAACCGTGAGACGATCTACGGAAGCTATATTTTACGGCATCATCCGGACTTCAAAGGCCGCGTTCCGCTCTATTACACGCCGCAGGAGCACTTTTCCATCGAAGGCGGCGACATTCTGAACCTGAGCGAAACGGTGCTCGCCGTGGGACTCTCGCAAAGGACGCAGCCCGAGGCCATCGAGCGGCTGACAAAAAACATTTTTGCCGACGAGGAAAGCAAAATCACGACCGTCCTTGCCTTTGAGATTCCGCGCACGCGTGCGTTCATGCATCTGGACACCGTGTTTACGCAGGTAGACAGAGACAAATTCACCGTCCATCCCGGCATTTTAGGCACGCTCAGCGTCTACGAGCTCACGGGAAGGGGAGAAAAGACGATCAGGACGCGAAGACTCGAAGCGCCGTTGGAGGATATTCTCAGAAAGTATCTGCATCTGGACCGCGTGACGCTCATTCGCTGCGGCGGAGAGAGCCCCATCGCGGCCGAGCGCGAACAGTGGAGCGACGGGTCAAACACGCTCTGCATCCGTCCCGGCATCGTGCTCGTCTACGACCGCAATTACGTCACCAACCGGATTTTGAACGACTGCGGCATCGAAACGCTGGAAATGCCGAGCTCCGAGCTTTCGCGCGGAAGAGGCGGCCCGAGGTGTATGAGTATGCCGCTTGTCAGGGA
>CAKUJL010000136.1 GCA_934661715.1 uncultured Oscillospiraceae bacterium
GCAAACGGCGCAATCCGGGATATTCCGCGTCCGGTCTGCGGAGATGATCAGGTTCTGATCAAGGTCATGTCCTGTGGTATCTGCAAACCGGCGGAGTCCAGCCATGACAGAACCGGATCCCTGCTCGGAAAGTATCCTGCCGTACCCGGACATGAATTTGCAGGCATTGCAGCGGAGGTCGGCAAAAACGTCACGAATATTTCAGTCGGCGACCGCGTAACGGCGGATAATGGGATCCCCTGCGGAACGTGCTGGTTCTGCCAGAAGGGAATGCCGACGATGTGCGAAAATTACCGTGCGCAGGGCCATAATCTGCAAGGCGGATTTGCTGAGTACATTGTATGCGATGCGGCAAAGACCTATCGTTTTTCAGAGGAGCTGTCCTTCGACGAAGCGTGCGTGTCGGAGCTTGTCGGCTGTGCGCTCAACTGTGTTGACAGTGCGCAACTGCGCTACGGAGACAACGTTGCGATCATCGGCTGTGGCTCCAGCGGCGCAATTCTGGCGCAGCTTTTCAAAAATTCCTGCGCCGGACGTGTCGTTGTGCTCGATCTGATGCAGTCCAAGCTGGATCGCGCGAAGGCGTTTGGCGTAGAGACGGTACTCGTAGACCCGGATGACTACAGCAAGCACGAGCGGGCGCTTTCGGCGATGTTCCCGCACGGCATCGACGTGATTGTCGACGCTGCGGGAGACGATCAGCAGATGTTTGAAAGCTGCGTGCGCCTTCTGGCGCCGAAGGGACGATATGTTCTGTATTCCTTCTTTTATCAGGAGCCGAAGTTCATCCGCGTGGAGCCGGGCCTGATGATCCGCAAAGGATTGCAGATCGTTGGTTCAACACTGTCAATGTTCCGTTTCCGCGACTGCCTGAATGCGCTGGAGCAGAAGAAGGTAGACGCTAAGCCGCTGGTTATGGCGACGTATCCGCTGGAACGTTATTTTGAGGCCCTTGACCGTGCCATGAACGACCCCGACGTGTGGAAGGTCGTCATCCATCCGCAGGAATAGAAAAGGAGCAAGCCAATGGAGAAACTGAAAATTGATCTGGTGTTTCAGGTCTGCGTCTGCGTCAGCGACGCGAAGGCGGTTCTGGAAAACTGGAAGAAGTATTTTGAAATTGACGAGAGCAAGATTATCCACCGGAATCTGAAAGAGCTCTATGATCAGGGCGAGTATCACTGCGGCAACTACATGGGAAAGCCCTGCGAGTATTACCATGAGCTGTACCGCTTTGAGCTTGGCGGTATTGATTTCGAGATCATTGAGCCCATCACAAAGGAACCGGGCAACCCCTACTCGGATTTCCTGATTCAAAATGGCGGGAATGGCATTCACCATATCGGCGTAAAGTTCCGGGACAGAGACCTGATGGTCGAAAACATGAAGGAGCTTGGAATCCCGATCTACACCTACGGCTATCAGGGCCAGCCGATGTCCAACGGCAAGGTGAAGGACTGCTATTTCTATGACCTGCGGGAAAAGCTCGGCGTTATTTTTGAGTGCTGTGAGATTGTTGTCGGCCCGCTGGCCAACGATCCGCGCGCAAACAATCCGGCGGATTATGACGATCGAAAGCTGACCAATTAAGCGCGTTTTTAGCTGAACTAAAACAGAGAAAGCCCGTCCGTTTCAAAGAAACGGACGGGCTTTTGCGATTATCATGCAAAGAAAAAGCTGCACAGGAGCTGAATAGCAGAGAGCGTCTTACGGCTTCAGGAGAATTTTGATGCCTTCGCGGTCTTTCATCATGTGCATGCCGCGCTCCCACTGGTCGAGGGGCAGCTTGTGCGTGATCAGCGGATCGAGCACCAGCATGTTCTTTTCGAGCAGGCCCATGCAGTTGCGCCAGGACGTGACGTCATAGGCATGATGGCCCTTGATGGTCTGGGAGCGGTAGGTGACGTCGTTGAGCGAGAAGTTGAGCGGCGCGGCGCTGGCGCCGACCTTGATGATCGTGCCGTCCTTGCGCACGTTTGCAATCGCCTGCCGCAGAACGATGGGCGCACCTGCGCAGTCGATGGCGACGTCGGCGCCCTCCCGGCCGCAGATTTCGTGGATACGCGCGTTGAGATCCTCTGTGTCGGACGCGATGAACTCCGTCACGCCCATCTGCTTTGCAACGTCGGCTCGGAGATCCTTGTCGGCAGATAAACCCACGAGGATGACGTCCTTCGCGCTCAGCATGTGGCAGAACTGCGCGGCCAAAAGGCCGATGGGGCCGGGACCAAAGACGATGGCGCTCTCGCCGGGACGAAGACCGGACTCCTGCGCGACGGCCTTGTAGGCGTTGCAGATCGGGTCCATGATCGACGCGTACTCAAACGGCACGTTCTCCGGCACGCGCAGAAGCGCCCACTTGTGAATGCGGAGAATTTCGCCCGGAATGCGCACGTATTTTGCAAAGCCGCCGTCCATGCCGCCGCCGATGATGACGCGCTCGACACAGTTGGTGAAAAGGCCGCTCGTGCATGCGTGGCAGACGCCGCAGACGTGGCCGGTGTTGTCGGAAACAACGCGGTCGCCGACCTTCCAGTCAGTCACGAGCTCGCCGACCTGGCAGATGATGCCGGCAAATTCATGGCCGCGCGTGCCGAGCCCGCCCATGGGACCGCCGTTAAAATATGTGGCGACGTCGCTGCCGCAGATCGCGGCCCACTGCACATCGATGATCACATCCTCCGGGCCGCATTCGGGCACCGGGACGTCGCGGAAGTCAACTTCCAGCGGTTCATAGCCATAACGATAGACAGCTTTCATAAAATATCTCCTTTGCAGCCGTATTTTTGGGATCGAAGAACAAAATGTAATGGGAATTATGATCACGTTAAAATCATAAATGATGATTATATTTTACAACAAGCCAGGAAGCTTGTCAATCCTTCCCCGCAATATCCGTAAAATGAGGAAGAAAACTGGAGAAAAAGCAAAATGAAGCGCGGCACTGAGAGCTTGCCTAACGGAAAAGATCATATTATGATTATGCAATGATCACAAAATGATTGCTTGTTTTTGAGAGATATCGCCAATTGATATATAGAGTGAAAAATGCTATACTTCAGGTACAGTAAAGCAAGGCGCAAAACACCGCATGCGCCGGTCCTGCGGCAAAATCAGAAGGTGGATGGCTTAAAATGATTGCTGAATGATTATTCCGCGCCGGAAATGTGAAAAAACACGCTTTGTAAAAAAAGAATTGAGGAGGACCCCCTGAAATGAAAAAGGCACTCTGCTTGCTTCTGGCGCTGATGATGGTTCTGTCCATGGCAGCCTGCGCCCAGAGCACGACCGACACCAAAACCGAGACGAGCGCACCCGCAGAAACGCAGCCGTCCGGCGAAACCGCCCAGACCGGCGAGAGCGAGAACGAAAGCGCTTCGTCCGGCGAACTGACGACACTGGTTTACGGCGCACCGTCCACCGCGACCTCCGTCACGATGTGGTACGCGCTTCAGCAGGGCTATTTTGAAGAGTACGGCGTGAACCTTGAGATCATCTTCTTCAACAGCGGCACGTCCCTGAACGACGCGGCCCGCGCAGGCGAAGTTGACCTGTACTCCCTCGGCAGCATGATGTCCACGACCGGCGCTACCACGTTCGGCTCGAAGCTTCTCTGCTACCTCGCTCCCGACAACGCCTCCTATCATGTCTTCGCGAGAAACGAGTCCGCGATCATCCAGGCAGGCAACGGCCAGCTGGCCGAGCACCCCGAGATCTACGCTGATGCCGATGCGTGGAAGGGCTCCACGGTCCTGTGGACCCGCGGCCAGTCCGGCCACTACACCATCAACGCCATTCTGGAGCTGATGGGCCTGAGCGCCAGCGACATCACCGCGATCGACCTCGAGCAGAACCAGATCCCCGCTGCGTTTGACTCCGGCGAAGGCGACGTCATGGTCGTCGGCAACCCCCTGTGGGCCGAGTTTGCCGAGCAGCCCGACAAGTACACCAGAGTTGCCTCCCTGGATATGCTTTACCCCGACTACGACAACATCGCGACCATCATGGCCTGCTCCGACGCGCTGGCCAACAAGCGTGACGCTCTGAAGGGCTTTGCAAAGGGCCTGATGCGTGCACAGAACGAATTTGCAAACGACGAAGAGCTCTACAAGCAGTGGATGTACAACTGGCAGAGCGAGTACAACGTCAACGTGACCGAAGAGAGCGCCGCGTTCGACTGCCAGTTCTACAAGATGCCGACCTATGAGTGGACCAGAGCCTACTTCGAAGGCGGCGACGACAGCATCTGCGCCAACGGCTTCAACAAGATCGCTGCGTTCATGCACAGCGTGGAAAACATGAGCGACGAGGTCTATGAGACCTACAATGCCGGCGACCACATTGCCGACGACATCATCCTCGAAGCGCTCGATGAGCTCGAGGCTGCCAAGTAAGAAAAGCCTCCGGCAGCTGCCGCGGCACACGCATTCCCCAGCGCGGATACAATACGGCGTTTGACGCGGAACAGTTTGAAACTCGCAGGGCCGCTTTGTATTGCTCCATAATACAAAGCGGCCTATAGCCTTGAGAAGGAGATCTCAGCAATGAAAAAGAAGAAATTTTCCCGATATACAGTGATCAGCATTCTGTCACTGGTTGTTTTCTTTGTCGGGTGGGAAATGATCGTCCGGCTGGGCGTGGTCGATCCGGGCAAGATTTCCGCCCCGACCT
>CAKUJL010000137.1 GCA_934661715.1 uncultured Oscillospiraceae bacterium
CACCATGCCGAGCGGGAAGGTAATAAGAGAAGCCAGCGCCATCCGCCAGTCCAGAACGAGAAGATAGACAAATGTCGCCAGAACGACGAGCGCGTTGCTGCTCATCTCCGGGATGACGTGCGCCAGCGTCGGCTCGATGGAGTCCACGCGCTCGACGAGAATGTTCTTGAGTTCGCCCGAGCCCCGCGCCTGCACATCGCCGAGCGGGAGCTTTGCGAGTTTTTCGAGGCACTGCTTGCGGATATTGCCGAGGACGGCAAACGTCGCCTGATGGGACTGCGCCGTCGAAAGCGCATGGAACAGCACCCGCAGCCCCCAGAACGCCGCCAGCACCGCGCAGTCCAGAAGATATCCCGCAAGGCTTCTGTCCCCGGCCAGTAATTTCCCGATCACCCGCGCCATCACGAAAAACGGCAAAATCTGAAACGCCGCGCCGAAAATGGCCAGCAAAACGCTTGCGATATAGCCCGATTTTTTCTGTCCGGCAAAGGTAAAGATCCAGCCGAACGTGCTTTTTTCTTTTTTCACGGTTTTTCCCTCACATGAAAAATTTTCTGCATCTCCGGAAGCGTCTGCTCCGTCACGGATACGTCGTCCCGCAGGCCGCCGCCGTCCAGATGCAGAACGCGCGTGCACGTGCGGCAGACGAATTCATAATCGTGCGTGACGATGAAAAGAAGCTTCCCCATCGCCGAAAGCGCCCGGACAAGCGATGCAAGACGCGCCATGCTGTCAAAGTCCAGACCGCTCGTCGGCTCGTCGAACACCATCACGTCCTTCCCGCAGACCATCGCCGCGGCCGCGGCCAGACGTTGCTTCTGTCCGCCGGAGAGCGTGTTCGGGTGGCATTCCCGGAAGGGGGCAAGACCCAGGTCATCCAGCGTGCGTTCAGCAAGCGCCTCGTCCGGATTTCGAAGACCGAAGGTACACTCAGCCTCCACGCTGTCGGCAAAAAGCTGATAGTTCACATCCTGCATGACCATGTACGAGCGCTTTCGGCGCTCTTTTGTTTTCTGCGGCCTGCCGTTCCAGAAAAAGTCGCCGGACGATTCTTTGTGAAGCCCGCACAGCGCCCGCGAAAAGGTCGTTTTCCCCGCGCCGTTGTGCCCGACGACGGCAATGACCTCTCCGGGAGCAGCCTTGAGCGAGAGGTTTTGCAGCACCGGCTGCTTCCGATAAAAAAGCGACACATTTTGAAGCGCCAGCACCGGCGTTTCCTCCGGCAAGGGGAAAAAGGCAGGCCGCTCCCGCGCCAGCTCGATCGCCCTCAAGCCGAGCGCCTGCCGCGTTTTTTCGGGAAACTGCCGGAACTGCTCCGGCGTCCAATCCCCGGCGATGCGTCCGTTTTCGAGATAAACGATGCGGTCGGCGACATCCAACAGATAATACAGCCGGTGCTCGGCGATAACGATGGTTTTTCCCTGCTTTTTGACCAGCCGCAGATGCTCCCGCAGATCGCCGATCGCCGCCATATCGAGATTCGAAGACGGCTCATCCAGCAGATAGACCGCCGGGTCCATCGCGCAGACGGACGCAAACGCGATCTTCTGCTTTTCCCCGCCGGAGAGGGCAAAGATGCTGTGGCCAAGAAGCGGTTCAATGCCCAGCGCTTTCGCCGTTTCCAGCACGCGCGGGCGGAGCGTTTCCTGCGGCGCGGCCTCGTTCTCCAGACCAAAGGCAATTTCGCCGTCGGTGTCGACGTTAAAAAACTGCGTGCGCGGATTTTGAAACACGCTGCCGACCTTTTCCGCGATGCGGTACATGGGAAGCTCCGAAAGATTCTCCCCGTCCAGCAAAACCCTGCCGCTCAATTCACCCGCGAAAAACTGCGGGATGGGGCCGTTGATAAGCCGCGTGAGCGTCGTTTTGCCGCAGCCGCTTCTGCCGCACAGAAGCACGCACTGCCCGTCGGGGATGGTGAGCGAGACGTTTTTCAGCCCGCCGCCCGCATCCGGATTTTCACAAGGCAGGTGCGCGGTTTCGGGTTTTCGATGCCGCGCGTGACGGAGGCGATGGAAAGCTCGTCCGCTGCCTTGCTGGCCGCCGTCAGAAGCGGGACATAGATGCAGTTTACGGTCATCGCCGGGGATTTCAGAAAGCCCCAGAGCGTTGGCGAAACGTCCCGCAGACGCATGGCGTCTTTGATAAAATGCCAGTCCTCGCCGATGGCGGGCAGATACCGCAGCATCACGGCCAGCGGGATCGTCAGTCTCTTCGGCACGCGAAGGTACGCCATCGCCGAGAGAAATTCTCCGACCTTCGTGGTCGAAATGACGAGCCCCGCGAGAAAGCCGCACGCGTAGACCTTATGCACCAGCCCCAGAAACGCGACGAACATCGTCCGAAGATTCCCCGTCACGACCCGCATGCACCAGACGGTAAACGCGCACACGAGCGCATAGAAAAGCATCCCGCGCAGCGCGTACCGCAGCCTTCCGCAGGCCGCGGCCAGAAGGCCAATGAGCGCGGCCAGTGCCAGCTGGTAAGATAAACTCGGGGCCGCCATCGCGCACAGAACGCACAGCAAAAGAAGAAACAGCTTCGTCCGCGGGTCGAGGTGCAGCGGCTTCATTTCGTGATACCGGCCTTTTCAAACTGCTTTTTGAGCATTTTCGAGCCGACGAACGCGCTGATGAGCGCGGCCAGAACGGTGCCGGCCAGCATGGCAAGAAGGATCCACGTCGTGCCGCTCGAGCGCATGGTGTCGATGTAGCTCTGCTCGGTGCCGCTCCGCAGCATCGTCTTTGCCCAGCCGTCGGGGTCTGCGAAGAAGACGAGATACGACGCCGTGCCGCCGAGGGAAATGAGAATGTAGGAAAGGGTGTTGAGCGCTTTTCTTTTGTATGCGCCTGCGCCCGCCGCGAGGTCCGCGATCACGCCCATGACGAGATAGCCCAGCGCCATCGCCCAGTGCATGCCCGTGACGAACCAGACGACGCACAAAATTGCGCCCAGAATGGTCACGGCTCCGCGCTTGTGTACTTTTGCCAGCAGCAGATACACCGGCCCGCACAGCAGGGCGCTTCCCACGGGCATGTAAAACGTCAGCACCGGGTTCGGCGCGAAGAAAATGCCGCCGACCAGGGCGAACACGAGAAATAGCGCCGAAAAAATGCCGGTCGTGACGAGGTCCTTGACGGTCAATCCTGTTTTGCGTTCTATCTGCATATGAAAAACTCCTTTGCGATGAAATACGGCGGCTTGACTTTTGCGCCGCTGTTTGCTATAACTTCGGTTAGAGGCGACTAACTAATAGCATTGGTATCACATCGCGGCACTTTGGGCAAGAGCAGACGGCGAAATGCGTCTGATCGTTGCAGCAAATTGTCCGTTCATTGCAAGGAGGAACATGAAGCGCGATATCGTCACGGACTATTACCGTCCGCTTCTCGAACAGAACCGCTTCCTGCCCACCCGCTGCCCGGAGAAGTTCAGTCCCGCCGGAACGTGCTGGGAAATTTCGCCCGCGGTCGGCGGTGGGTACTACTGGGTCTACGCGAGGCAGGACCTGTTCGACATCAAAATTCACGACTTTTTCTTTCACGAGGACCAGTGCCTCGATATGCAGATCCCCGAGTGCATCAGCATCCAGCGCTACGACTCCATTTCCGGCGAAGAGCTTGACCCGTACCGAAGGCTTTCCGCCGGAGACATCCAGACCATCGTCGGCGGCAAGCCGCGCTATCGGGCGCTCATCCACAAGCGCATCCCCATCCACGCCGTCGGCATCGAAATTCTGCCCGCGTACTACGAGGATTTTCTCAAAAAGCAGTATCCGGACCTGTATTTTGACCTGCCCGCGGCGTTTCAGAGTGTCGATCAGGCGGCGGAGTTTCCGGCCATGTCGAAGCTGCTCTTTGAAATCGAAAATTACCGCGCAGACGACGCGGCGGCGGCACTGTTTTATGAGGCGAAGGTCACGGAGGCCATTTCTCTGGTCGTGGACGCATGGAAGCGGCAGAGCCTCAAAAAAGAGCGGCCGCTTTCCAAAGAGGACGTGCAGAGTCTTCAGAACGTGATCAGCTATATTGCGGATCACTACGCCTTTGATCTGCCGCTCGGACGGCTGGCGGGTATTGCGTGCATGAGCGAGACGAAGCTCAAAAGCTGCTTCAAACGGCAGTTCGGGTGCAGCGTCACGCAGTACATTCAGGCCCGGCGCGTGAGCCAGGCTGAGCACCTGCTCATCGACACCGATTTCACCATGGGCCAGATCGCCCAGATGATCGGCTACACAACGTCCAGCCGCTTCGCAGAGCTCTTCAAAAAGAGCACGGGCCTTCTTCCCATCGAGTATCGGAAGCTGGCGAGAAATGGGTAAAAGCTTTTGGAAAAGAGGGTTTTGATATGAAAATTCTGGTATTTGGCGCGGGCGTTCTGGGCTGCAATCTGGCGCGGAACCTGTTTCGCGCGGGCAAGGACGTGACGCTTCTGGCGCGGGCGCATGGGCAGAGGAAGTCCGGAAAAACGGACTTCGGATCAAGGACAAATTTTCCCCGCACCTGTCGGTCAGCCGCATTCCGGTCGTGACGGAGCTGAAGCCCGAAGATGCATACGACGTGATTTTCGTCGTGCTCCGCTATACGCAGTTAGGGTGTATCTGAAAACTCCCAATGTGACCGGCAGCGAGGAGTTTTTGCGCTGAGCAAGACATTTTTCCGCAGG
>CAKUJL010000138.1 GCA_934661715.1 uncultured Oscillospiraceae bacterium
TCTCCGCGATGTAGTTGCAGACATCGTCGGGAAGCTCCATGCCGAGATTTGCGGCCTTGTTCTTGATGATGGCCATACGCGTCTCATAGTCGGGCGGCTTGATATCGGCAAGCAGGCCCCATTCAAAGCGCGTGCGCAGCCGGTCTTCGAGCCGGACCATCTCATTGGGCGGCCGGTCGGAGGTCAGGACGATCTGCTTGTGGCTCTCGTAGAGATTGTTGAAGGTATGGAAAAATTCCTCCTGCGTCGATTCCTTGCCGGCGATGAATTGGATATCGTCCACGAGGAACAGGTCCGCGCCGCGGTATTTGAGCCGGAACTCGTTGTTCTTGCCTTCGCGGACGGCGTTGATGAGCTCGTTTGTAAACTGGTCACCCTTGATATAGACGATGTTAAACTCCGGATGCCGCTTGTGTATCTCGTTTGCGATCGCGTACAGAAGATGCGTCTTTCCCACGCCGGACGGGCCGTAGATGAAAAGCGGGTTATACGTGATCGGTCCTTTTTCCGCCACGGCCAGCGCCGCCGCGTGCGCGAAGGTATTACTCGGGCCGACGACGAAATTGTCAAACTTGAATTGCGCGTTAAACTCCATGAACTGGGGCTTGCGCTTTCCCGCGCGGTAGGCTTCGATCTGCGTCTCGTCTAGCACGACGAGCTCCAGGTCCATGTCAAAGAGCTCCTTGAGCGCGTCTTTGATGTAAACCGAGCAGCGCGAGACGATCATGTCCTTGCGGAACGTGGATGGCGAGAACAGAACCAGCTTCTGATCGGTCAGCTCCAGAAGCTCCGTATCGTCAAACCACGTCGACACGACAGCCGGGGTCAGCTGCTGCTCCATATGGCCAAGCACCTTGGCCCAGATATAGGTAGAGGAGTACAAGAAAACGCTCCTTTCCGTTTTTTCTATGAATGAAATGCCCCTTCGTTGTTTCCAAATGGGCACAATTATACACCATAATTCTACCACGATTTTGCCCCTTTTGCAAGCGCACTACTATAATATATAGAAATACACAAAAGAATAAAAAAATGGCGCACGTTTGGCGTGCACCATTTCGTATTTCTATTTGATTTTTCAGTATTCGCGGACGACGGCCTTCACAAGACCCAAAATCGAGCAGTTTGTCCCGTCGATGGGCGCGTAAGCCGGGTTTTCCGGCAGCAGCCAGATTTTTCCCTTTTCGCGATGAAACCTCTTGACCGTCGCGGAGTCGTCCAGAAGGGCAACGACGATCTGTCCGTTCTCCGCCGTTTGCTGCGGCCGGACGACGACTTTATCGCCGGAGAGGATACCGGCATTGATCATGGAGTCGCCGCGCACGCGAAGGGCAAAGCAGTTCTCGTCTCCGTCCCACGGAAGATACCCTTCAATATTCTCGACCGCCAAAATCGGCTGTCCTGCCGTCACAACGCCGACGACCGGAATCTTTCCCTCGTGCGGGTTTTCCGGAAGCGAGATCGTCCGGTTCTTCTTGTCGTCAATGTTGATCAGGCCCTCTTCTTTGAGCGCCTTGAGATGGTAGTGGACCGTCGCCGTGGAGGCCAGATCGACGCCCGCGCAGATCTCGCGCACCGAAGGCGGATACCCCCGTTCGCGCATGAATTTCGTGATAAATTCCAGAATGCGTTCGCGCTTGTCTGTCGTCCGTGCCATCTGCCGCAGCTCCCTTCTGATACTTATGAGCATTATAGCACAACACGGCTGAAAAATCAAACGTTTGTTTCGAATTAGAAATTTTTCATAACCCTTCAAAGGAAAAGTCCGGAATATAGTCCTCGCTTGCCGCGGAAAAATCCTGCGTGAATCCGTTCTCAATCCCGAGAAAATCGAGATAAGACAGCACCGCGTCATACTCCTCCTCCGTCACGCACCGGTCAAACGGCTGCATCATCTTCGCTTTTCCCATCGGCACGTACTGACTCATGAGACTGAATAAAACGTCACCCTGGGGGAACGCCTCCGCGAACCAGTCGAGAACGCCGAGCGAGTTATCGATCTGTCCCGGCAGAACTAAATGTCGGACGATCATGCCTTTTTTCATGATATCGTCTTCAATGACAGCCGGTCCAACCTGCCGGTACATTTCCGAAATCGCCGACTTCGCGGTTTGCACGTAGTCCGGCGCTGTGCTTAAGGCTGCGGCAAGCGCTGCATCGGAATATTTCATGTCCGGCAGATAAATATCGACGAGACCGTCTAATTCCCGCAGCGTCTCGACCCGTTCATACCCGCCGCAGTTATAGACCACGGGAACGGGCAGCTTCGGAGAAAGCGCCGGTAAGATCGACGGCAGAAAATGCGTCGGCGTCACGAGATTGATATTCTGCACGCCGTCGTCTATGAGCCGCAGGAAAATTTCCCGCAGATGCTCCGTTGTCACGTCCTTTCCGAGATTCTCCTGCGAAATGACGCCATTCTGACAGAAGCAGCACTGAAGTGTGCAGCCCGAGAAAAACACCGCGCCCGAGCCGAAGCTTCCGGAGATGACCGGCTCTTCCCAATAGTGTGCCGCGGCTCTGGCCGCGCGAATGTGACCCGGCTGGCGGCAGAAGCCGAGCTGTCCCTTTGATCGGTCAACGCCGCACTTTCTCGGGCAGAGCGTACAATTTTCATAAGAAAGCATACTGCGCCTCCTTTTCCAGTCTTTCCTTAGTATACTGCCTGCCGCCGCTTTACACAAGCTTTGTTCTATGGTAAAATCGGCTGGAGGTGAAATTTATGAAACGTAAACTCGCGGCAATTACCGCCGCCTTGCTCCTTTTGACCGCCTGTTCCGCCAATTCCGCAAGCACGCAGGCGATTCCCACGGAACCCGTCTCCACGCTGGAAGCCGAAGCGCCTGTTTCGCAGACGGAAACGCAACCAAAGGATGTCGTCAAGCTTCCGACGGAGGAAAACGGTATGGAGCCGGTTGTGACGGAAGAACACGCTCCCGAAGAGTTTCTGGACGAACCGTATACGTATCAGGTCGATCTGGAGGAAGTCGTGAGCATTTCCCTGACGCTTCCGAAAATCACGCTGGATTCGCAGGAGGCATCGGATAAGATCAACGCCGTCTTTGAAAAGCTTCAGAACAATCTCTATGATTTTGCAAGCGGCACGGTTTACGCGACTGCGCAGGAGAAAAACGCAATCGGCTTCTTGGAGGGCAGCTATTCCGCTGCGCTGGACGACGGCGTTCTGGCCATTTCCTACACACTGGAGGAACGCTACTCTTCTGAGGAAGCTTCGATCACACACGAGAACGTCTACCGCTTTGACGCGCGGACCGGTGAACAGCTGGGCGCGTAAATGTTTCACGTGAAACACGGAGAAAAACAGATGCAGAAAAACGAAACCTACAGCGTAGAGATCATCGGCCTCACCGCGGAAGGCGCGGGCGTCGCGCGAATCGACGGCCAGGTCGTCTTCGTTCCCGGCGTCATTCCCGGAGAAACGTGCCAGATCAGAATCGACCACGTCGGCAGAACCTGCGCCTACGCTTCCCTGCTGCGCGTCGAAAAACCGTCCGCGCACCGCGTCAAACCGGAGTGCGAACACTTCGGACAGTGCGGCGGCTGCGTCTTCTGGCACATGGACTACGACTGTGAGCTCCAGCAGAAAAAACAGCGCGTGCAGGACGCACTCTCACGCATCGGCGGCGTATCTTTCCCGGAACTTGAAATCACCGGCAGCGACACCATCTACGCCTACCGCAACAAGGTCCAGTTCCCCGTCCAGCCGCAAAACGGCCGCGCCGCCGCCGGATTTTACCGCGCCGGAAGCCACAGCGTCATTCCCATCACAACCTGCCGCATCCAGCCTGAGAGCGCCGGAAAAATCCGCGAGGCTGTCCTTTCGTGGATGGCGGCAGAAAACATCCCGGCGTATGACGAAAAAACGCACACCGGACTCGTCCGGCACATCTACCTGCGCTGCGGCAAAGAAACCGGCGAAATTCTCGTCTGCCTGATTGTAAACGGCGAAAGGCTCCCAAAGGCAAAGCAGCTCGTCCGGACGCTTCTGGCCGCCGAGCCCGCCATTACGGGCATTCTGGTCAACTACAACACGAAAAAAAACAACGTCATTCTGGGTGACCGCTTCGAACCGCTCTACGGAGAAGCCTGTCTCACGGACAAGCTGCTTGGCCTCACCTTCCGACTCTCTCCGGCGGCGTTTTATCAGGTCAACCACGATCAGGCCGAGCGTCTCTACGAAAAAGCCATCGCGTTTGCCGGGCTCACCGGAACGGAGACCGCGCTGGACCTCTACTGCGGCAGCGGCACGATCACGCTGTGTCTGGCCCGCCACGTCAAAAAGGTCTACGGCGTGGAGATCGTCGACGCCGCCATCCGCGACGCAAAGGAAAACGCAAAGCAAAACAATATCAAAAACGCCGAATTTTTCTGCGCCGACGCCGGAAAAGCAGCGCAGCGCTTTGCGCAGGAGGGCATCCGCCCCGACGTCATCGTCATCGACCCGCCGCGAAAGGGCGTGAGCGAAGACGTGATCGACGCCATGGCTCAGATGTCCCCCAGCCGCATCGTCTACGTCTCCTGCGACCCCGCAACGCTGGCAAGAGATATCGCAAGACTCCGCGAAAAGGGATATAGAGCAAAAAAAGCCCACGCCTTCGACCTCTTTCCCAGATGCGCCCACGTCGAGACGGT
>CAKUJL010000139.1 GCA_934661715.1 uncultured Oscillospiraceae bacterium
GCATGTTTGACGTGGGCTATCTGCGGCAGGTGCCGGGCCTGAAAATTTACTGTCCCGCGAGCTTCTGCGAGCTTTCCGCGATGCTCCGGCAGGCGGTTCTGGAGGATACCGGCCCTGTGGCCGTGCGCTACCCCAGAGGCGGCGAGGGCGCGTACCGGGAAAATGTTAAACAGACCCTTCTCCGGCCGGGGACAAGCTGCACCGTCATCACCTACGGCACGATGATCAATGCTGTGCTGGAAGCGGCGGACATTGCAAAAAAAGACGGCATTTCCACGGAAATTCTCAAGCTGCGGACGATCTCTCCCGTCGACTGGGACGCGATCGCTGCGTCCTGCAAAAAGACCGGACGCGTGCTTGTCGCCGAGGAAACATCGAACCGCGGGTGTCTTGCGGACGAAATTTTCGCGCACCTGGCCGAACGCGGCATCACGGGCGTTTTTCGCAAGCAGAATCTGGGCGACGATTTTGTTACCCACGGCGCAATGCAGGATCTATACAGGCTGACCGGTCTGGACGCCGGAACGCTGGCAGAAAAAATCCGGGAGGTGTGTCATGAAGCATAAGGAGCGGCTGGACGTGCTGCTGGTCAGTCTCGGCCTTGCCGAATCGCGGGCTAAGGCGCAGGCGACCATTATGGCGGGCGAGGTGTATGTCAACGGCCAGAAGGCGGACAAGTCCGGCACGGAGGTTGACATAACCGCAAACGTGGAGGTACGCGGCAGCGCGTGCCCCTATGTCAGCCGCGGCGGGCTGAAGCTGGAAAAGGCGCTTAAAAACTTCGGCGTCGACCCGACAGGCTTCGTTTGCAGCGACTCCGGCGCATCTACGGGCGGCTTCACCGACTGTCTATTGCAGCAGGGAGCCAGTAAGGTCTTCGCCATCGACGTGGGCTACGGCCAGCTGGCATGGAAAATCCGAAACGACCCCAGAGTCGTCGTCATGGAGCGCACGAACATCCGCTATGTGACGCCGGAGGACCTGGGAGAGCCGCTCGACCTTTCCGTCGTGGACGTGTCGTTCATCTCGCTTTCTCTGGTGCTGCCGGTCATCAGGAGCCTGCTGAAGGAAACCGGACAGGTGCTGTGCCTGATTAAGCCGCAGTTTGAGGCAGGGAAGGAAAAGGTCGGCAAAAAGGGCGTCGTCAGAGACCCCGCGGTACACGAAGAGGTGCTGCAAAACTTCATTTCCCTTGCCAAATCCCTCGATTTTACCATTCGTGATCTCACATTCTCGCCCGTCAAGGGCCCGGAGGGGAACATCGAATTTCTCGCGCATCTTTCCATGCAGCCGGGGCAGGATTCCTACCCGCAGCCCGGCGATCTGGTCGCGCAGGCCCATGCCGCGCTGAAAGGACGAGTCGAATGAAAATTGTTCTGACGCCGAATCCCTATCGGGACAAGCAGTTCAAGACCGCGCAGCAGGCGAAAAAAATCCTCGACAGCTGCGGTGTGCAGACGGCGATGTGTTTGCCGTTTGATGTCGACCGCGAGTATGAGCTGCCGAAATCCATCCATTTTCAGGATTTGCAGCGCGAGGTCAAAAACGCGGATATGCTCGTCTGCTTCGGAGGAGACGGCACGATTCTGCACGCGTCGAAGATCGCCACGGCGCACGGCCTTCCGATCCTCGGCGTCAACATCGGCACGATGGGCTTCATTGCCGAGCTCGAGGCCGGGGAGCTGGAGCTTCTGAGAAAGCTGCCGGCTGGCGACTACACCATCGAGCCGCGCAGCATGATCGACGTCACCGTCACAGGCACGAGCGGCAAGGTCATTTTCCACGAGACCGCGCTCAACGACGCCGTTGTGACAAAGGGCGCGATCGCCCGCGTGGTGCAGCTTTCCGTGTTCTGTGACGACGTGGAGGCGACAAGCTTCGCGGGAGACGGCGTCATCGTCTGCACGCCCACGGGCTCGACCGCCTATTCCATGTCCGCCGGCGGCCCCATCGTCGAGCCGTCCGCGCGGGATCTTCTCATTACGCCCATCTGCGCCCACGCGATTTTGGCCAAGAGCATCGTCGTCTCTCCGGAGCGCGTGATCTCTTTGAAGGTCGGAAAGCTCGGCCGGCACAACGCGTATCTCTCGGTCGACGGCGGGCGGCCCTTCCGGCTCAATCCCGGAGACGTCGTCACCACGAAGACATCAACGAAGGTCACAAGGCTGGTGCGGCTGAAGCAGACCAGCTTTTTTGAAATACTCAGCAAAAAATTCATCGACAGGCAGAGGTAAGCCATGAAATCGAAACGCCACGAGAAAATCCTCGAGCTCATCCGCGACAACGACATCGAAACGCAGGAGCAGCTCTTACAGCAATTGCAGGACAGCGGCTTCAACACCACGCAGGCCACCATTTCCCGGGACATCAAGCAGCTTCGCATCATCAAGGAGCTCGGCCCCAACGGCACGTACCGCTACAGCGCGTCGGCCAAGCCCGTGGAGCACGCGGTTTCTTCGAAGCTCAATATCATTTTCAACCAGTGCGTGACAAGTGTAGACTACGCGCAGAACATCATCGTCATCAAGACCATGCCGGGTCTTGCGATGGCGGCGTGCTCGGCGCTCGATAAGCTCGATCTTCCCGAGATCGTCGGCACGCTCGGAGGAGACGACACCTGCTTTGTCGTCCTGCGCGACGCCGCGTCCGCTGCAAATATCTGCGCCGAAATTCGCGCCCAGATCAACACCCACGCCGCGCATTGACCTGCGCCGCGAAAGGAGAGCCGCGTTATGCTGAGCGTTCTGCATATTGAAAATATCGCCGTCATCGAGCAGGCGGAAATTCTCTTTGAGGGCGGCTTCAACGTTCTGACCGGCGAGACCGGCGCGGGCAAATCGATCGTCATTGACGCCATTTCCGCGATCCTGGGAGAGCGCACCTACAGAGACGTCATAAGAACCGGGGCAAACCGGGCCTTCGTGAGCGCGATTTTCACCGGGATTGCGGAAAACGCGTGGTTTGCCGAAAACGCCGTGCCGTATGACGCACAGGAGCTTCAGGTGCAGCGCGAAATTTACGCCGACGGCAGAAACGTCTGCCGCGTAAACGGACGGCCGGTCACGGTGGCGGCACTCAAAAAGCTGGGTGCGCGGCTCATCAACATCCACGGCCAGCACGATTCGCAGCAGCTCTTTGACGAGGAAAACCACCTCGTCTATCTGGACGCGTTTGCACGCGACGATGCGGAATTTTCCGCCTACCGTGAGGCGTTTGAACAGTGGCAGGCCGTGCGGCGCGAGATGCAGAAGCTCACAATGGACGAGGCGGAAAAGCTGCGTCTGGTCGAGAGCCTGCAATACCAGATCGAAGAAATTCGCGCGGCAGACTTAATTCCCGGCGAGGAAGAGCAGCTCAAAGAGCGCCGGAAGGTGCTTCAGAACGCCGAAAAGCTTGCTGATGCCCTTCGTGCGGCAGACGAAGCGCTCTACGGCGGAGACAGCTCCGACGGTGCGGCAGGCCTTCTTTCCAACGCCGAGCACGCGCTTTCCCGCGTCAGCTCCATCGGGGCCGACATGGAGGCGCTGTATCAGAAAATTTCGGACCTTATGTACAGCGTGCAGGATGCGGCGGACGAGCTGCGGGCCCTGCGCGACGATCTGAGCTATTCCGACGGCGAGCTCGAGCAAATCGAAGAGCGCCTTGACGCCATCCACAAGCTCAAGCGCAAATACGGCGCAAGCGTCGAAGACGTGCTGGACTACCTCGCAAAATCCGAGCAGCGCCTCGACGAGATCGCCTTCGCCTCCGACCGGCTCGAGGTTTTGCAGAAAAAGCAGACGCAGCTGCAAAACCAGGCCGTCCGGCTGGGCGAAATTCTCCGCGAAAAGCGGCAGGCGGCGGCAGAGGCCATGCAGGCACAGATCTGCGACGAGCTCAGGCAGCTCGATATGCCGAAAATCCAGTTCGTCTGCGAGTTTTCTTCGCAGGAGCCCGCGGAAAACGGACTGGACCGGGTGCGCTTTTTGATGTCCGCAAACGTCGGCGAAAGTCTCAAGCCCCTGTCGAAAGTTGCCTCCGGCGGCGAACTGGCGAGGATCATGCTTGCCATGAAGCAGGTGCTTGCCCAGCAGGACGGCGTGCCGACGCTCATTTTTGACGAGGTCGACGCAGGCGTCAGCGGCCGGGCTGCGCAGAAGGTCGCACTGAAGCTCTGGAGCGTGTCCAAAGGCCGTCAGGTTTTGTGCGTCACGCACCTGCCGCAGATCGCGGCAATGGCCGACGCGGAGTTCACGGTCGAAAAACGCGTCGAGAACGAGAGGACGTTTACGAGCGTAATTCATCTGGACGAGGACGGACGCCAGAAGGAGCTCGCGAGGCTCATTGGCGGGAGTATGGTCACCGAGACGACGCTGGCCGGGGCTGGAGAGCTGCTTCGTTTGGCCAATGAGGCGAAGACTTGATTTTTTAGACCATTTTCCTGGCCGTGGCCCAGGGGCCAGAGTTTTTTCTGGCAGAAGCCTGCCAGACTGTCCAAACGCATTTTCTTTCTTGGGCGTCCAAGAAAGAAAACGCTTTGCAAAAGAAAGAAGACGCCAAAGAAAACCCTTCGGAAGGGTTTTCTCTGGACTCTTTCCCAAACTGAAGGGGCGCGGCCCCCTCAGA
>CAKUJL010000140.1 GCA_934661715.1 uncultured Oscillospiraceae bacterium
GTCCATTGATGTAGCGCACATAGGTACGTTCCTTTGTGGTACGAGTGACGATGTACTGCCATACTCTCTTGAACTGCGTGTAAGTCAGTGGGCCATCATCGCTATTGGCAACAACGTAATCCGATGTGGACTTGCTCCTGGCTTCACGAAGGCATTCAGCGAGATTGTTGGGGATCGGAATATCCCGATGAGCCGCTTTCGTTTTCAGCTCAGTACAAACCACCGGGCGATTGTGTTCAGAGTGCCACGCCCTGCGAACGGTGATGTATGGTACGTCACCATCAAGGTAAACGCTGTCCCACTGTAATCCGAGGATTTCTTCACGTCTCAGACCAGCGTAGAGGCCGATCATCACAAAGACATAGGGCGGCAAGCCTTTGATAGCTGAAAGCAGTTTGTCAACCTGAGCGTCAGTCAGAGCATCCCTGTCTTTCTGCGGCTTGCCACCCTTGGCTGAAATACGCTCACAGGGGGAACTGTCGATGATGTGACTATCGACTGCTGACCTAAAGATCGCCTTATACAGCATATGTACACCGCGATATACCGAAACAGACTTTTTCGACACGGGTACAAGTGCCAGTCGAACATCATCTGCCGTTACATTGGCCATATACATATGACCCAAAGGAGCAATAATGTAGTTTTTCACCTTGGATGTATAGTCAATCAGGGTCGTTGTCCTGATGTGTGCAGACTGCATCAGCAGCCAGCGCTCGCAGTATTCAGCAACAGTAGGAGTTGCTCTGCGAAAGGCGGCTTCCTCAATCTGACGCTTGGCTTCTTCCACCTTTTCATAGAGTTCCTCGGGAGTCTTGGCATAAAGAGCCACCCGCTTGCCATCGGCATCTTCAACACGTGTTCTGAAGTATTCAATGCCGTTAAGGATCACAGTCCCGTAGGCAGGGATCTGCTTTTTCTTTCTGCCCATTTTGTCACCTCATGGTTTATCTCTTACAGCTGCTGCAATACTGTTGTACCAAACATCCAGCTTTTCAGCAATGATGTCGCAGGTCAACGCCTTTGGCTGTGTGGTTTACGATAGGTCATTCTTGCCGGTTCTTCCGGCCTGGCTCGATGTGTACATTTTGCAACGTATTCCTGCAGCCCGGAGTCGGTGAAGAATACGCAGCCATTAGGTACATATTGAACATAGGAGATCTGGCCACTATTTCTTGCAGCATCAAGAGTTGCGATGCTGATGCCAAGAATCTGCGCAGCCTCCTTACGAGTGATAAGCCTTTCCAACAACAGTCCTCCAATCTCTTGATACTGTTGGTCGCATTGTGTTACTTCCTATTTATGTGGTATTATGATCAGAAGATATACTATACGCTAAACCCGGTTTCGGCGAATCCGGAATGCATCAGCGTCTCCTTCCGCAACAGCAACATTGAGGCGGAAAAAGATGGTAGCAAGTTGAAGCGCTACAGTGATAACTACGGCTCCTATTTTATGGTTCATGTTGGAGAGGGCGGCCTGGTCACCAAAATGGACATTACGCTTTCCAACGGTGATCAGCAGAAGGCGTATACCAAGTCCTATGACGTTGTGACCGACAGCTCGGCGGCTCTGACGCTGAAGTCTGGCAGCACAGTCCTTGCAACCAGCACTGACGACGGCGATGCCTCTTATGAGTACGACATTGGCGACACGATCAACATCACGGCTACTGCTGACTCCGTGCTTGGCAAGGTCACTGATATTGAGTGGGCTTCCAGCGACTCCGACATGGCAGGCTTTGTCGGGACGGCCTCCAATGGAACGATCAAACTGAAGATCAACAAGGCTGGTACGAGCACGATCACTGCGTCTCTTGGCGGCGCAACCGCAAAGTTTAAGGTTCGCGCACTCAAGAACGTCACGAGCGTCGAAATTCTCGATTCGACCGGCTACCGCATGGACGATCAGGAAGTCAATGTCAACTCCAAGACGCTGACGGCTTCTGTATCCGCTAAGCCCACCAAGTACGCT
Source organism: uncultured Oscillospiraceae bacterium (assembly GCA_934661715.1). GTDB lineage: Bacteria > Bacillota > Clostridia > Oscillospirales > Oscillospiraceae > CAG-170. Next base: position 1,975 of record CAKUJL010000140.1, read on the forward strand.
GACGCCGCGCACTATACTGTCTGGTCGATTTCCGATACCGATATACTCGATTTCGACGAAGCTGGCAATAATGATATGTATCAGGACAGCGACAAAGAGTGGCAGAAAAACTGGACGATCGACCCCGATACCGGCGACGCGATTGGCAACAAAGTCCGTTTCAAGGCCCTCAGAGCCGGTACGGTCACTGTTAAGGTGAAGCTTGGCGATTGCAAGGATTCTTTCCGCGTGACTGTCAAGAAAGCGGCCACTACCATTAAGATCAAAGAAATTCCCATCCGAGAGCTTACTGCAACTGTCCGCAGAGGCACGGCAAGTGAAATCGTTGACCGCCTGAACAACAACTCCATGTACCGCCAGATCGCGGCGGTGAACAACGACAACAAGTATGTTTATGTTCCGGTGGAATGGATCTCGGCACAGATCAATGGCAATCAGGCCACTGTCCGCGGTCAGGCTGTGACAAGCGACAACGAGAACAACTACGATTACACTTGCACGACCGGTATTACTGCAACGGTCAAGCTCACCGACGACGCGGCTGTCACCAACATTACGATTTCGTCCAGCAAGGACACCGCGGTTGAAAACGATGTTGTCCGTCTGACTGCGAACGCTACGGTCGAACCGACCAGCGCAACTGCAACGTATCAGTGGTACGTCAACGGCAGAGCGATCGACAAGGCCACCAGCACGACCCTGAACTACACCATTCCCAAGGCTTCCGTCGATTCTTCGACGCAGTACAAGTTCACCTGCGAAGTCACCGCAACTTATAAGAAGAACAGCACGGTTTCTACTTCTCAGCCCTACACCGTCAGTGTGGACAGAGAATACTCGGTGAGCGTGCAGACGACGTCCTCCAAGTCCAGCTACACCGTCGGCGAGAAGATCGACCTCCGCGCGACGCTGTACCGCCTCGGCTCCGCCCAGTCCAGCAGCGCGTTCTCCTGGATTCTGACCGACGCCAACGGCGATAACCTCAGCAGCAATATCGCGACTGTCTCCGGCAACGGCGCGACCGCGACCGTGACCACCAAGGCCGTCAAGAGCGCCAAGGGCGAGAAGATCGTCGTCCGCGCGACGAGCGATTACAAGGGCTACTCCAGCAGCGAGACCATCACCGTCCTGCCCGCAGAGGCCGCGACCGTGACCCAGTCCGTCGGCTCCGGCGACACCATCAAGGCCTCCAACATCACCAGCGCCGTCAGCAGAGCAGCCGGCAGCAGCGCCAGCGTCTCCTACGTCATCTTCGACACCACCAGAAGCTGCACGCTGAGCAAGAGCTCCTCGTCCTCTTCCTCCGTGGTCGACACGAAGTGCTACATCTCCGGCTCCGGCCAGAAGCTGTCCGACGTCTACGTCAAGACCTCCGCTTCCACGGCTTCGGCCACCTATGTCGCCTATGACGCCGACGATTACGTCCTCGCCACCGGCACCATCAGCTTCGACACCAACGAGGCCAGCGAGACCCTGTCTTTCTCCGGCGCGACGCTCAAGACCTGCGGCGGCGTCAGCCAGATCGCGGACAAGTACCCCAACGCTTCCTACGTGAAGTTCGATCTTCCGAAGGAAACCGACGCCAAGCTGTACTTCGACTACACCAAGATCTCCAACTACTCGCGTCTGGTCAAGAGCTCCGACAAGTACTATCTCGACGCGGGCAAGAACGATGATTCCGTTGAAGACGTCTTCGTCCTGCCGGTCTACGGCGCAACGGGCACGCTCAAGATCGACTACACCGCGTACTCCTCCTCGAACTCCGATCTCGGCACCGGCACGATCTCCCTGACCGTCAAGTCCAAGACCGCATCGAGCAAGTTTACAGACGTCACCTCGTCCAACACCGGCTACTGGTCGGCAGACTCCATTGACTTCGGCGTCGACAACGGCCTGTTCTCCGGCAAGACCTCCTACCGCTTCGATCCGGAAGGCGCGATGGACAGAGGCATGCTCGTGACCGTGCTGTACCGCGCGGCCGGCGAACCCTCCGTCTCCGGCATCTCCAATCCGTTTAAGGATGTCGCCCAGAAGGATTACTTCTACAACGCGGTCCTGTGGGCCTATAAGAACAAGGTCGTCACCGGCACCAGCGCCGACAAGTTCAGCCCCACCGCCAACGTCACGCGTGAACAGATCGCGGCCATTCTGTACCGCTACATGGGCGAGCCCACCGCAACGGGTTCTCTGAGCGGCTACTCCGACCGCGCCAAGATCAGCTCCTACGCCACCACCGCCATGCAGTGGGCCATCGGCAAGGGCTACATCACGGGCACCACGAAGACCACCCTCGCGCCCGATGGCAAAGCCACCCGCGCCCAGGTCGCCGTCATGCTCCACAGATTCCTGACGTTCTAAAAGGTAAAAAAATCTCCCGGTTCGTATGAACCGGGAGATTTTTTTATTGGCTTGCGTAGGGGCCGATGTGGGCATCGGCCCCTACGCAATGATGATGGGCGTTTCGTAGGGGCCGATGCCCACATCGGCCCATTGGGAATCTGGTTATTCGGCAATCGACCAGTTTTCGCCGTCGTAGAGGACGGTGGCGTAGAAGTTCTGGTACTGGGGATTTTCGACGGGGGACGCGTCGGTTTCTTCGGTTTCTTCGGAAACGT
>CAKUJL010000141.1 GCA_934661715.1 uncultured Oscillospiraceae bacterium
TCGCGTGCACGGTCTGCTGTGTCAAGCTGCCGGGGAAAAGCGGTGAAAGGGGCACGCGGGAAAAGCTTGGTTGGGGGCGGCTACTGCCGCAGCCGCCCCAGAAACAACACGATATCAGCTCTGCGCCGCCAGAAGGGCGTTGCAATCGGTCTCCGCTGCGGCAAATGCTTCCGCGGGCGTCATCTGACCGAAGACAGCCTTGGTGATGTAGTCAGAGAAGATCTTTTCAAACTCGCTCCAGCAAATGATAGAGGGCTTGAACTTCGCAATGGGCTCATACTCGACGAACGGCGCAACAAGCATGTTGTCCGGGTCAGAGAAGGCAGCGATTTCTTCCTTATAGCTTGCCTGGTTGGGAACGAAGCCCGCCTGGTTGATGACTTCGCCCTGGTACTTTGCCTGATGCCAGAACTCGAGCCACTTGCCAGTAATGTCTTCGTTGCCCGTCTTGAACATCAGATCGATGTCCATAACGCCAAGTGCGTGCGCCTCGCCCGTGGGGCCCGCCAGCGGCGCAACGATTTCGCACCAGCTGTAGTCTTCGCCCGCGTCCTTCAGAGCGGCGATGCCCTGACCGTTGTGGATGTAAGCGGCGGCGTTCTGCGTGGTGAAGTTGGTCTGGGTTTCGTTGATGGTAGCCTCACCGTAATCGGGAACGGCATACTTTGCAAGATCGCAGTAGGTCTGGAGCGCGGCGACGCCCTCGGGGGTGTTGAACGCGCAGGCGGTGTAGTCCTCGTTCAGAAGATCTGCGCCGTATGCCCAGAGAATCGGCAGGAAGCAGTCGTCGGTGTTTTTGGTGTGACCGGCAACAAGCGTGTAGGCGTAGTTGCAGACGCCGCCGCAGAGCGCCGGTGCATCGGCGACCATCTCTTCCCAGGTGGTGGGCAGCGCCAGACCGGCAGATTCAAAGGCGTTCTTGTTGACGACCAGAGAACGTACCGACATGTAAGACGGGAGCGTCCAGAGCTTGCCGTCCACGGTGCAGACGCCGCGCGAGGCTTCGGAGAAGTCATTGTAGAGGTCGCTGCTGATGTAGTCCTCCGCGCAAGAGATGTAGCCGGCTTCCTTGAACTCGACGGTCCAGGAGGAGAAGCCGTACATGGCGTCGGGCATGTTGCCGCCCTCGGCGAGCGTCAGAATCTTGGAGTAGGCATCGGAATATGCCCAGCTCTCGAGATTGACCTTCACGCCGTATTCGGCTTCGAACTCGGCAGCAGCCTGCTTCAGAAGCTCCATGCCGGTATCGCCCAGCGTGACATAGGTGATTTCCGCGGCAGCCGGAGCGGTTTCTTCAGCCGGAGCGGCGGTCGTTTCCTGCGTGGCTTCGGTCTGCTGCGTGGGCTCGGCCGGGGTTGTTTCGTTTGCTGCGCAGGCAGCCATGCCGAACAGCATGAAGGCGGCCAGGAACAATGCGATCAGTCTTTTCATTTTCGGTAGTCTCCTTTTTTCGTAATTTTATGAAAACACCCGCGTAGGACAGTTGGTCTGCGCCGTCCGGGTTATTTCAACAAGGTATTCCAGTGGAGAGTCAGCGGAAAGATATGATGTTTTATCCCTTCTGCAATTCCATTATAGCGGCTTGTCTGCATAAATGTTTGTACGATTTGCACAGAATTTTTGCATATTTGGGACGAAAATCGAAAAGAATAGATGTTTTTGTTTTTTGCACAATTGAAACGTGTGGAATTTGTATGTTTTATCATTGAAAACCGTTTGCTTTTGCAGGAAACATATGTTATCGTTAAGAAAAGCCGCAATTTACACGTAAAACATAAGGATGGAGAAGGTTCGCTATGACGAAAAAATCAGCTCTGGCAGATCAGGTCGCAGAGAAATTGCAGGAAATGATTGCCGAACAATATCATACCGGCGACCGCCTGCCTGTGGAAAATGAGCTTGCACAACGCTTTGGCGTCAGCCGCATTACCATCCGCGAGGCGATGATCAAGCTCAAGGCGCTCGGCTTTGTGCAGACGCAGCAGGGAAACGGCACGTTTGTAGCAAATCTGACGCCGTCGTCGTTTATGACACCGATTCTGCCCATGCTCAAGTTCAGCAACACTGACATCCGCGAAATTTTTGAGGTGCGCATCCTGATCGAATGCAAGGCGGTGGAAAACGCGGCCGAAAAGGCGGCGCCCGAGGAATTGCAGTATATGCAGGAGCTGCTGCAAGAAATGGAAACGCTGGCGCTCAATAGTGAGATCGCGGCGTACAACGAAAAGGACATCCTGTTTCACACCTGCATTGCCCAGTGCAGCCACAATCAGGTGATCTATACCATTTATAAGCTGCTGCTGGATATGATCCGGGAGTCCATTCTCACAACCTGCATTGCGCCGGAGCATCTGCTCAACTCGATCATTTTTCACAATCGGATTTACAATTTCATCGTTTCCCATCAGCCGGAGCAGGCAAGCGAGCAGATGCGCCAGCATCTGACGGACGCGCTGCGGTTTATCGAGGCGAGCATCGGCGGTGACTGAAGGAGCCTCTCATGCAATTTAGTACGATTGATTTGCTGCAGCTGCACGAGCTGACAGTCCCGGAGCTGGTGCGCCACCATCTGCTGGAGGACGGTGTGTTGTTTGTCCGTGCCGGAACCGGCACGCTTGCCGCCTCAAACGGACAGTATCTCTTTGCGCCGAACAGCAGCTTCTTCCTGTCACAGGCGTCGTCGTTCTGCGCAGATTTTTCTGCGGCATCGAGCGTAATCTGGTGCCAGGTCAAAATCAACTATGTGGATTTGCACCAGGCGCTCTACGGCGCGGTTCTGCCGCTGCCCGCCGCGCCGCAGCTTTGTTCTGCCATTGCAAACTATCAGCAGCGCGACAGCCAGTCCCAGCGCTATTTGCAGCAGGTGCTCGAGGCGCTGCTGTTTGACGCTGCGCAGGTCCGCAAGCCCGGTGCGCAGGAAAACGTATCAGAGGACGCCGCGATTGTGCGGCAGCTCGATACTTTTATTGAAGCGCACCTGTGCGAGAGCTTTTCGGTACCTGTGCTGGCAGGAAGCGTCGGCTATACGGCAAAGCTGCTCAATGCGTTTCTGAAACGGAATTTTGATTGCACGGCGATGGAGTATGTGAACCGATACAAGATCAGCAAATCCAAAATCCTGCTGCTGTGCAGCGAAAAAAGCATTACAGATATCGCCTACGAATGCGGTTTTCAGAGTCTGCATTACTATTCGCGGTTTTTCAAGCAAATGGTCGGTGTATCGCCGCAGTATTTTCAGCAGACAGGCGGACGCATCCGGTAGCCGTCGAAGGAACAGGACGAAGTCTGCCAAAACAAAAAGGAAACGTAAAACCGATACGGTTTTACGTTTCCTTTCGTCGAAAAAGTCCAGCGGACGCTGGGCTTTTTCTTATGTGGTGCGCCCGGTATTCGCAACAGCCAAATGGTGAAAGACCGCTGCGCGCTCGGCAGCAGGAGGCGTTATCCCCAATTTTCGAGTCGAACTTGTTATCGGAGCGCCAGCGATGTGGCTGTGACAGTATACAGAGCTTGATGCTGCCGTTGGCTGCGGAAGCCTCGTTTCTACCAGCGCCCCTACACGAGGGGAAACCGGCGTTGTTATTGTTGGCGCTGCCGTTAGTGTTATTTCTACTCACGCCCCTATGTGCGGGGCAATCTCCGGTTCGACCGGGGCGGGTTTTCCTTCCGGATTTCTACTCACGCCCCTGCGTGAGGGGCGACGGCAATTTCTCACAAAACCGCCATGCGGTCTTGCAGCAAATTGCCGAAGGATGATGCAATTTTGCGGTCGGCTCCTTTGGGTTTTCCGCGCAGCGCTCCAAAAACCGCACGGATTTGATGCGCCAACCTCCCGCAAAATTGTGTTCGGGACGGGTCGGCGTTAAAAAATCAACGCGCTTCCCGCTTCTACAAGAGGCCTGCGCCCCATGGTTTCGATCCGATTCTCGTAGGAATTGCCGAGCCGGTAGAAGCGAAGTGAATCCTGCTCCATATCGATGACTTTTCCCAGCTCCTGCTTCAGGACCACCAGCTGCGCGGCGTCTACGAGCACCTCAAACACGGAGTTCTGAACGCGCATTCCGTGACGTTCACAAATCTTCGCCACTTTCCGCAAGCGCTTTTGCCCGGCAGAATCCGATGTGTCCACATCATAGGTCACAACCAGCATCATATGCTATGACCTCCACGCAAACGGCGGGTATCGATCCAGATCCCCGCGCAGCACACGGGCAAACAGCATGGATTGTGCGTATGGAATCATCCCAATGGGGAGTTTCTCCTTCAAAAACGGGTGCTGAATGGACTCGCGCTTTCTGGCCCGCCACTGCTCAAGAACCTTTCGGCGTCCTTTCTCGCTGAGGTACACTGCGCCGAAGTCTGTGGTGAAATCCTGTGTCTGGAACTGGTCTCTGTTGAACATGGCAATGACCAGCCGGTCACACAAAGGCGCGCGGAGCTCCTCCATGATATCCAGTGCAAAGGACGGCCGGCCCGGCCGAAGAGTATGCAGATACCCGGCCGCAGGGTCCAGC